>NZ_JAGYFZ010000077.1:0-29855 GCF_019946675.1 Pseudomonas sp. BF-B-15 | reverse complement strand
GCATCGATGCGGTCATTCAGTTACACCGCGGTGATGCCATCGCCAGCAAGCCGGCTCCTACAGGGCGAGTTCTCGCATTCGCTGGAGCACGGCATTGAGGCCATTGCTGCGCGAAGGTGACAACTGCCGGCTGAGTCCAAGCTGGTTGAACCAGTCCGGCAAATCCACCTGCTGCAATTCGACCGCCGACAACCCGTTAACCCGCGCCAGCAACAACGCCACCAACCCGCGAATCAACCGCGCATCGCTGCTCGCGGCAAACTGCCAGTGGCCGTCCTGCAACGATCCCACCAACCACACCTGACTTTCACAGCCATGCACGCGGTTGGCGTCGACCTTATCCACATCGCTCAATGCCGGCAGCCGGTCGCCCCATTGCATCAGCAGTCGCGCGCGTTGCTCCCAGCCTGCGGCGTTCTGAAACGTTTCCAGCGCGGAGACGGCATCGGCAGGGAGGTTCATCGCAATAACTCCAGCGCTTGATCCAGCGCTTCAAAGAACCGTTGCAGGTCCTCTGAATCGTTGTAAAGCGCCAACGACACCCGAATCGCCCCGGCCAGTTCAAAGCTTTTCAGCAGCGGCATCGCGCAATGATGACCGGCGCGCACCGCGATCCCCTGTTCTGTCAGCAAGTGCGCCAGATCAGAGTTATGCACACCCTCGACGACAAAACTCGCCAGGGCCAGTTGCGGTTTGCCTAGCAAGCGAATGCCGTCGCGCGCCTCAAGACCTTTCAACAAATAGTCATGCAGCGCGGCTTCATGGGCCGAAACCGCGTCCTGATCGAGGCCGGCGAGGTAATCGAGCGTCGCCCCGAGACCAATCACGCTGGAGATCGGCGGCGTTCCTGCCTCGAAACCGAGCGGAGCAGGACGAAAGCGCGCGTGCTGGTAATCCGCATCCAGCACCATTTCGCCGCCGAACTGCCAATGGCGCAGTTGCTTGAGCGCCTCATGGCGGCCGAACAACACCCCCAGGCCATCCGGGCCATAGAGCTTGTGGCTGGAAAACACATAAAAGTCGCAACCCAGTGCCTGCACATCGTGTCGGCCATGGACCACGCCTTGGGCGCCATCGACCACGGTCAACGCGTCGTGTGCCTTGGCCATCGCCAGCAGCGCGGGCAATGGCTGCCAGGCGCCAAGCACGTTGGACAGTTGACTGACCGCCAGCAAGCGGGTTCGCGGGCCAATCAACGCGGCGGCGGTGTCGAGGTCGATCAAGCCGTCGGCGTCCAGCGGCAGGATCACCAGTTTCAGATCGCGACGGTGGGCCAGTTGCTGCCATGGCAGCAGGTTGGCGTGGTGCTCCAGGGCGCTGATGACAATTTCATCGCCCGGATTGAACAGGTGTTCCAGGCCATAGGCGAGGAGGTTCAGCGCAGAGGTCGCGCCGTGGGTGAAGATGATCTGCCCGCAATCACCGGCATTCAGCCATTGCGCGACTTTATTGCGGCTGTCCTCGAACGCCTGGGTGGCATGCGCGCCGGGCAAGTGTTGCGCCCGATGCACGTTGGCTGCGCCATTGGCGTAGTAATGCGCCAGGGCATCCAGAAGGGCTTGAGGTTTTTGCGTGGTGGCGGCGTTGTCCAGATAGGTCTGGTCCTGCCGTTGCAGGGCGGCGATGGCCGGAAAATCGGCGCGCCAGGGGGAGAGAATCATCATGGTATCGGGCCCTGCTAAACATGGGCGGACGTACGCCTGACCTGATGGTCTGGGCTACGCCGGACCTGTAGGAGCGAAGCTTGCTCGCGAAGGGGCCGGTGAGATCCCCAAAAGCTTCGCGGGCAAGCCTCGCTCCTACAAGAACAGGTGGTCGTGACGCTCTGCTTAGTTGTGAGCGTGCAGCGCTTCGTTCAGTTCGATCGCCGATTTGTGGGTTTTGCATTCCACGGCACCGGTTTCCGAATTGCGGCGGAACAGCAGGTCCGGCTGACCGGCCAGTTCACGAGCCTTCACGACTTTGACCAGTTTGTTGTTTTCGTCCAGCAGTGCCACTTTGGTGCCGGCAGTCACGTACAGGCCCGATTCAACGGTGTTGCGGTCGCCCAACGGGATACCGATACCGGCGTTCGCGCCGATCAGGCAGCCTTCGCCAACCTTGATCACGATGTTGCCGCCGCCCGACAGGGTGCCCATGGTCGAGCAACCGCCACCCAGGTCCGAACCCTTGCCGACGAACACGCCAGCGGAAACGCGGCCTTCGATCATGCCCGGGCCTTCGGTGCCTGCGTTGAAGTTGACGAAACCTTCGTGCATCACGGTGGTGCCTTCGCCGACGTAAGCGCCCAGACGGATACGAGCTGCATCAGCGATACGCACGCCGGCCGGCACGACGTAGTCGGTCATTTTCGGGAATTTGTCTACCGAGAACACTTCCAGCAGCTCGCCGCGCAGACGGGCTTCCAGTTGATGTTCGGCCAGTTCTGCGAGGTCGATCGCGCCCTGGCTGGTCCATGCGACGTTCGGCAGCAGCGGGAACACGCCGGCCAGGTTCAGGCCGTGCGGCTTGACCAGACGATGGGACAGCAGGTGCAGCTTGAGGTAAGCCTCAGGCGTGGAAGTCAGCGGCGCATCTTCGGCCAGAATGGTGGCGACCAGCGGCTTGTGGCTTTCGGCCAGACGGGTCAGCAGGGCAGCCTGGGCTGCGTCGACACCTTTCAGTGCTTCAGCCAGTTGCGAAGCCTGGGCGGTGCTGAACGCGATGGCCTGATTGCCTTCGGTGTAACCCAGAACCGGCGCGATGGCCGCGACCAGATCGGCCGACGGGTTGAGCAGCGGCTGAGCGTAAAACACTTCGAGCCATGCGCCCTGACGATTTTGAGTGCCGACACCAAAGGCCAGGCTGAATACGGAAGTGGACATGTAAATACCTCTAACAAAATTGAACGGGCTGGCTTACTTGAGCGCTGCCGCGTAGATATCTGGCTTGAAGCCAATCAGGGTTCGGTCACCGAGATCGAGCACCGGGCGCTTGATCATCGAGGGTTGTGCGAGCATCAGTTCGATGGCTTTCGGCTGGTCGAGATCGGCTTTGCGTTCGTCGTCGAGCTTGCGAAAGGTCGTGCCTGCACGGTTCAACACCACTTGCCAGCCGTGCTCGTCGCACCATTGGCTCAGGTGTTCACGGTCGATTCCGACCGCTTTGTAATCATGAAAGTCATAGCTGACAGCGTGTTCATCGAGCCAGGTGCGCGCCTTTTTCATGGTGTCGCAGGCTTTGATGCCGAAAAGGTGCAACGTTTTGCTTGAATCGGTCAAGGAATTGCCCCCTTTACAGGTGCTGGAAAAAAAAGGTGACGGATTATGCCATGACCGTCCGCTTAAAACGCAAAACCCTGTAGGAGCCGAGCTTGCTCGCGAAAGCGGCTTAACATTCAACATTGATAGTGGCTGACCTGCCGCTTTCGCGAGCAAGCTCGGCTCCTGCAGGGTTTGGGGTTTTTTCGAGACTGGCGACAGCCTGCGACATTGGTACAACGGTCAACCCGCAGTCTAAGCGGCTAATATGGCACTTCAATGCTGTCGATTGTCCGGGAACCGCGCTTTATGCAAACCGCCTACACCGTCCTGATCCTGTTGATGCTGGTCAGTGTTTCGCGCTTGGTCGGACGCGTGATCCCGTTGCCATTGCCGCTGGTGCAAATCGGTGCCGGCGCCTTGCTGGCCTGGCCGACGCTCGGTTTGCACGTCGCCCTTGACCCGGAATTGTTTCTGTTTTTGTTTCTGCCGCCGCTGCTGTTCTCCGACGGCTGGCGCATGCCCAAGCGCGAGCTTTGGCGACTGCGGGGGCCGATCCTGACCTTGGCGGTCGGCCTGGTGCTGTTTACCGTCGTCGGTGCGGGTTACTTCATTCATTGGTTGTTGCCGAGCATTCCGCTGCCGGTGGCCTTTGCCCTGGCGGCGGTGTTGTCGCCGACGGATGCCGTGGCCGTCTCGGCGATTTCTCAAAACCGACTGCCGACACCACTGATGCACATGTTGCAGGGCGAGGCGCTGATGAATGACGCGTCGGGCCTGGTGACCTTCAAGTTCGCCCTGGTCGCGGCGGTGACCGGGGTGTTCTCGCTGGCCAACGCCAGTCTGACATTTGTGTTGGTGGCGGTTGGTGGCCTGGCGGTCGGTGTTGCGTTGAGCTGGCTGGTCGGGCGTTTGCGCTCGTGGATGATTGCTCGCGGTTGGGATGATCCGGCGACTCACGTGGTCTTCATGTTGTTGCTGCCGTTTGCGGCTTACGTGCTGGCCGAACGCCTGGGGGGCTCGGGGATTCTGTCTGCCGTGGCGGCCGGGATGATGCAGAGCTGGCTCGATCTGCTGCCGCGCCAGACCAGCACCCGACTGCTCAACCGCAGCGTCTGGTCACTGCTGGAGTTCGCGTTTAACGGGCTGATCTTCCTGCTGCTGGGTTTGCAGTTGCCGGACATCATCAAAGCCGTGGCCAGCCACGAAACGTCGTTGTGGCCAACGCTGCTGTATCGCTGCCTCGACGTGGTGGCGATTTTCCTGGTGTTGGTGGTGTTGCGGTTTGTCTGGGTGCAGAGCATCTGGCGATTGTCGGGGCTGCTGCGTCGTTGGCGCGGTAAGGGCGAAATGACGCAAGTGCCGACGGCGCGCTCCTGCTGGTTGTTGACCGTCGGTGGGGTGCGCGGAGCGGTGACGCTGGCGGGTGTGTTGTCAGTACCGATACTGATGGGCAATGACGCGTTTCCTGAGCGCGACCTGCTGATTTTCATCGCGGCCGGGGTCATTCTGCTGTCGCTGATTGCCGCGTGTATTGCATTGCCATTGCTGCTGCGCGGCATCGAGAAGAGCCCTGACGACAAACGTCGCAGTGAAGTACGCGATGCCTGGCGCAAGACCGCCGAAGCCGCCATTCATGCGCTCGAAACCGAAGAGGCCAATCCGCAGGACGCCGCCCAGGCGGCGCTCGCTGTCGAACTCAAGGCACGGATCATGTCCGAGTATCGGCATCAACTGGAGGTGTTCAACGATTCGGCGGAAGCCCAGGCGCTGGCGTTTCAGATGGACCTGCTGGAGCGGCGTCTGCGCTTGAAGGCGCTGCGGGCGCAACGCCTGGAGTTGTATAAGCTCAGCCGTCACCACCAGATTGGTGATGACGTGTTGCGCGAGGTGCTGGGGGAGCTGGACTTGAGCGAAGCCAATCTGGGGCAGGTGAAATAGCGTCGCTCGTGCCGGCAAGCCGGCACCTGCAGGTTTGTGTTTATTTGCGGCGCTGGATGAAGGCGCGGATGCGTTCAGCGGCTTCCACACACTCGGCCAGTGGCGCAACCAGCGCCATGCGCACCCGACCGGCACCCGGGTTCGCACCGTCAACGTCACGGGACAGATAAGAGCCAGGCACCACGGTCACGTGTTCTTCGACGAACAGATCGCGGCAGAACGCCTCGTCATCACCTTCAACATTCGGCCACAGGTAAAAACCGCCATCCGGGCGCTGCACGTCCATCACCGGGCCGAGGATTTCCAGCACCGCGTCGTACTTCTCGCGATACAGCGCACGGTTGGCGCGCACATGCACTTCGTCATTCCACGCAGCAACGCTGGCCAGTTGAGTCTGAACCGGCATCGCGCAGCCGTGGTAGGTGCGGTACAGCAGGAAGCCTTTGAGAATGTCGGCATCACCCGCCACGAAACCCGAACGCAGGCCCGGCAGGTTGGAGCGCTTGGACAGGCTGTGGAACACCACGCAGCGCTTGAAGTCCTTGCGGCCCAGTTCCGCGCAGGCGCTGAGCAGGCCGGCGGGCGGGGTTTGTTCGTTGAAATACAGTTCGCTGTAGCACTCGTCCGCAGCGATCACGAAGTCGTACTCATCGGCCAGGGCGATCAGTTTTTTCAGGGTTTCGACCGGGATCAGCGCGCCGGTCGGGTTGCCCGGCGAGCACAGGAACAGGATCTGGCAACGCTTCCAGATGTCCGGGGAAACGGCATCGAAATCCGGGTTGAAGCCATTCTCGTCCAGGCACGGCAGGTAATGCGGCTTGGCGCCGGCGAGGAACGCGGCACCTTCATAGATCTGATAGAACGGGTTCGGGCTGACCACCAGGGCGTCGTCGCCACGGTTGACCACGGTCTGGGTGAACGCGAACAGCGCTTCGCGGGTGCCGTTCACCGGCAGCACGTTGCGCGCCGGGTCGAGCCAGCCGTTTGGCACGTTGAAGCGGCGTTCGCACCACGCGGCGATGGCTTCACGCAGGGCCGCAATGCCGAGGGTGGTCGGATACACGGCCATCTGGTCCAGATTGCTTGCCAGGGCTTCGGCGACAAAGCTTGGCGAACGGTGCTTCGGCTCGCCGATGGACAGCGCGATAGGGCGCTTGTCCGGGTTTGGCGTGACGCTGCCGAGCAGGGCGCGGAGCTTCTCGAACGGATAAGGCTGCAACTGGGACAGAGCGTTGTTCATCGGTAGATCTCGTTCAATGTGGAGGCCTGCCTGCCCTTTGTAGGAGCTGGCTTGCCGGCGATGGTCGTTAACGATGACGCGTGCTTATCGGGTAAGCGCGGGGCCTTCAAGTCCATCGCTGGCAAGCCAGCTCCTACAAAGAGCCGGCCAATTCAAATGCTTATGCGCGACAGTTTGATATCGGGTTCCTGGCTGACACTGAGCTGTTCGACGATCGCATCCTGCAAACGACTGCACAACAGTGGGTCAGACAACGGTTGGTTGTTGGCGTCGGTAATGAAGAACACGTCTTCCACACGCTCGCCTAGCGTGGCGATCTTGGCGTTCTGCAATGACAGGTCGAATTCCAGAAAAATCGTGCCGATTCGCGCCAACAACCCTGGGCGATCCGGGGCGCTGAGCTCCAGCACCGTCACCGGGCGCTGGGCGTCGTTGTGGATCGTCACCTGAGGTGCAAATGCGAAATGCTTGAGCTGGCGCGGTACGCGACGCTGGATGATCGTCGGGTAATCGTCCGGGTTGCGCAGGGCTTCGGTCAGGCCTTCGCGAATCTGTTTGACCCGCGCCGGGTTATCGCCAATCGAGTCGCCGTCGGTGTCGAGCACGATGTAGGTGTCGAGGGTGAACTGGCTGCTGGAGGTGATGACCCGGGCGTCGTGAATGTTCAGGTTGAGCTGGTCCATCGCGGCCACGGTCACGGCGAAGAAGTCGTGCTGGTCCGGCGCGTAGATGAAGATCTGCGTACCGCCCTCGAACTCGCGCTGGGTGGTTTCCTTGATCAGCACCAGCGGGCCGCCATCGGCCGGCTGCTGCAGGATCGCATCGGTGTGCCAGGCCACATCGCCGGCGGTGTGACGCAGGAAATAGTCATCGCCCAGTTGCGACCACAACTGCTCGACGTCGTCGGGGTCGTTGCCGCCGCGTACCAGAATGTCCAGGGCGGCGCTCTGAGTCTGGCGGATCTGCATTTCGCGATCCACCGGGTTTTCCAGACCGCGACGCAACGCACGCTTGGTCTCGGTGTAGAGCTGGCGCAGCAGGCTGGCGCGCCAGGAATTCCACAGCGTCGGGTTGGTGGCGTTGATGTCGGCGACGGTCAGCACGTACAGGTAATCCAGGCGGGTTTCGTCACCGACGATCTGCGCGAAATCATGGATCACCTGCGGGTCGGACAAGTCCTTGCGCTGGGCGGTGGTCGACATCACCAGGTGGTTCTGCACCAGCCAGACGATCAGGCGGCTGTCCCAGATTGGCAATTGATGGCGCTGGCAAAAGGCTTCGGCGTCCACTGCGCCAATTTCCGAGTGATCGCCATGCCGGCCCTTGCCGATGTCGTGGTACAGGCCGGCCAGGTAGATCAGCTCGGGCTTGGGCAGCTTGCCCATGAGCTTGCTGGCCAGCGGGAATTTTTCCGACACTTGCGTGTACTGCAACTTACGCAGGTGCTTGATCAGGTTCAGGGTGTGCGCGTCGACCGTATAGATGTGAAACAGGTCGTGCTGCATCTGCCCGACAATGAAGCCGAACTCCGGCAAATAGCGCCCGAGGATGCCGTAACGGTTCATCCGCCGCAGGTTGCGGTGAATGCCGATCTTGCACTTGAACAGTTCGATGAACAGGCTGGTATTGCGAATGTCGTTGCGGAAATCGTCGTCGATCAGGTGCCGGTTTTCCCGCAGCAGACGAATGGTGTCGGCGCGTACGCCCTTGATTTCCGGCTGCTGGGCCATCAGCACGAAGATTTCGAGCATGGCGAACGGCGTGCGGCGGAACACGTTGTCGTTGCGCGCCTCGATGTAGCCGTCGTGCAACTGGAACCGCGAGTTGATCGGCTGCGGCGGCGCTTCGTCTTCGGGCGCGAGGATGACTTCCTCGAAGTGCTGGATGATCAGGTCGCTGAGCTGGGCGATGCTCATGACCACCCGGTAATACTGCTGCATGAAGTTTTCGATGGCTTGCTTGGCGTCATCGCCCTTGAACCCCAGCAGGCCGGCAATCGAACGCTGGTGGTCGAACAGCAAGCGGTCTTCCGAGCGGCCGGCGAGCATGTGCAGCGCGTAGCGGACTTTCCACAGGAATTCCTGGGATGAAGCCAGCAGGGCGTTTTCGCTCTCGACCAGAAACCCTTCGCCGGCCAATGCCCGCAGGTTCAGGGTGCCGTATTCGCGGCGGGCGACCCACAGAATCGTCTGAATATCCCGTAGTCCGCCGGGCGAGCCTTTGACGTTGGGTTCCAGGTTGTATTCGGTGTCGTTGTACTTGTGATGACGGGCCTTTTGCTCGGCGCGTTTGGCCAGGAAGAACTCCTTGCTCGGCCACATGTGCGCAGTGCTGGTGACGTCGAGCATGCGCTGGCGCAAGTGCTCGGGGCCGCAGATGGTGCGGCTTTCCATCAGGTTGGTGACAACCGTCAGGTCGGCGCGGGCTTCAACGGCGCATTCTTCAACCGAGCGAACGCTCTGACCGACTTCCAGGCCGATGTCCCACAACAACGTCAGAAAACGCTCGATGGAATCGCGGAAAACTTCGTGGTCGGCGCTGTCCAGCAGGATCAGCAAATCGATATCGGAATAAGGGTGCAATTCCCCGCGACCGTAGCCGCCGACCGCGACCAGCGCGATGTCGGCATCTTCACTCCAGTTGAACTGCTCCCAGGCCTTTTGCAGGATGTTGTCGACGAACCACGCTCGATCCTCGATCAGCCGGCGAATCTCCCGGCCGCTGCGAAAGCGCTCGTCGAGCACCTCGCGCGCCTGGCGGATCGCCTTCTTGAAGGCCGCGATCGGGCTGGCCTTCAGGGCCAGTTCAGCCTGGAACTGGCCACGGTCGAAGAGTTCGGGATCCACCTGTGGCATCGATTGGCTTTCCTATCTATAAGGCTGAGAGCTGTGCGGACCGGATCAGGCCGAAACGCGCGGGATGGTGTCGTCGCTGCGCAGGGTGAAGATCTCGTAACCGGTTTCGGTCACTGCCAGGGTGTGTTCCCACTGGGCCGAGAGCTTGCGGTCCTTGGTGATCGCGGTCCAGCCATCGCCCAACACCTTGGTGTCGGCCTTGCCCTGGTTGATCATCGGCTCGATGGTGAAGGTCATGCCCGCTTTCAGCTCCATGCCGGTGCCGGCACGGCCGTAGTGCAGGATCTGCGGTTCTTCGTGGAACACCTTGCCAATGCCGTGGCCGCAGAACTCGCGAACCACCGAGAAACCGTTCTTTTCGGCGTGCTTCTGAATCACTTCACCGATGTCGCCCAGGCGGCAGCCGGGTTTGACGATTTCGATGGCCTTGTACATGCATTCCTGGGTCACTTGCGACAGGCGCTCGGCCCAGACCGGCACGGTGCCGACGTGGAACATGCGGCTGGTGTCGCCGTGGTAGCCGTCCTTGATGACGGTGACGTCGATGTTCAGCGTGTCGCCGTCTTTCAATGGCTTCTCGTTCGGGATGCCGTGGCAGACCACGTGGTTGATCGAGGTGCAGATCGACTTCGGATAGCCTTTGTAGTTGAGCGGGGCAGGGATGGCCTGCTGCACGTTGACGATGTAGTCGTGGCAGATGCGGTCCAGCTCTTCAGTGGTGACGCCCGGCTTGACATGTTCAGCAATCATTTCCAGCACATCGGCGGCCAGTTTGCCGGCGACACGCATTTTTGCGATGTCCTCCGGGGTTTTGAGGGTGACGGTCATACAGGCTCTCTCTACGCTCGATGGCGCTTGTCAAAACGGAATGGGCAGTGTGCGATCAATCTTTACCGCCCTGAAAAACGCGATTCTAACAGACGAACAGCGCAAATCTGAGCCTCTGTACATCGCTTCTCTCTATAGATAGGCGCATTCTTGAGCGATTCCAAGGGCGCGGATAAAGGCGCGCGTCAGGAATTGAGAATCCGGGTTCCGTTTTTGCGAGCCTTGTGATATAAAATGCGCCGCTTTCCGGGGATACCCCGAAAGGCTTAAATCCACACACGTGTCGACACGATGACCTGGGTGCCTTCAGCTGATGCTGCTGGTTGGTCATTGGGATACGTGGAGGCCAAACCCGACTTATTAAGGAACTATCATGTCCCAAGTCAACATGCGCGATATGCTGAAGGCCGGTGTGCACTTCGGTCACCAGACCCGTTACTGGAACCCGAAAATGGGTAAATACATTTTCGGCGCGCGTAACAAGATCCACATCATCAACCTTGAAAAAACCCTGCCAATGTTCAACGAAGCTCTGACTTTCGTAGAGCGTCTGGCCCAGGGCAAAAACAAGATTCTGTTCGTCGGCACCAAGCGTTCCGCTGGCAAGATCGTTGCTGAAGAAGCAGCACGTTGCGGTTCGCCGTACGTCGATCACCGCTGGTTGGGCGGCATGCTGACCAACTTCAAAACCATCCGTGCTTCCATCAAGCGTCTGCGTGACCTTGAAGTACAAGCCGAAGACGGTACTTTCGCCAAGCTGACCAAGAAAGAAGCGCTGATGCGCTCCCGTGACCTGGAAAAGCTGGATCGTTCCCTGGGTGGTATCAAGGACATGGGCGGTCTGCCAGACGCTCTGTTCGTTATCGACGTTGATCACGAGCGCATCGCGATCACCGAAGCCAACAAGCTGGGCATCCCGGTTATCGGCGTAGTCGATACCAACAGCAGCCCGGAAGGCGTTGACTACATCATCCCAGGCAACGATGACGCAATCCGCGCTATCCAGCTGTACATGGGTTCGATGGCTGACGCAGTAATCCGCGGTCGCAACCACGTTGCTGGCGGCACCGAGCAGTTCGTTGAAGAAGCTCCGGCAGCTGCAGCTGAGTAACTGACGCCTTGGCGTTGACTCAGTAAGCAAAAAGGGGGCTTGGCCCCCTTTTTGCCACCTCGAAAACCATTTGTCCGGTGGCGCATTTACATCATTTGTAACTTGCAGCTGCTAACAAGGGTAGTTCGGGAAGAATTGAACGCCCGTTCGATCGGGTGGAATGGTTGAAAACCTATCCAAGAGGAATTTTGAAATGGCAGAGATTACTGCAGCGTTGGTCAAAGAACTGCGCGAGCGTACTGGCGAAGGCATGATGGACTGCAAAAAGGCCTTGACCAAGGCTGGCGGCGACATCGAAAAAGCCATTGATGACATGCGTGCTTCGGGCGCCATCAAGGCCGCCAAGAAAGCAGGCAACGTGGCTGCTGAAGGCGCTATCGCTCTGAAAGAAGACGGTAAATCCGCCGTTCTGCTGGAAGTGAACTCGCAGACCGACTTCCTGGCTCTGCAGGACGACTTCAAGGCATTTGTTGCTGCCAGCGTTGAAAAAGCGTTCGCCGACAAGCTGACTGACGTCGCTCCGCTGATCGAAGCTCAAGAAGCTGCTCGCCTGGTACTGGTCGGCAAGGTTGGCGAAAACGTCAACATCCGTCGCCTGGTTCGCGTTGAAGGTGATGTTGTTGGTGGTTACCTGCACGGCAACAAAATCGGTGTTGCGGTTGTTCTGAAGGGCGGCGACGTTGAGCTGGCCAAAGACATCGCTATGCACGTAGCGGCCAGCAACCCTGAGTTCCTGCTGCCATCGGAAGTTTCTGCTGAAGCTATCGAGCGCGAAAAAGCCGTGTTCCTGCAGCTGAACGAAGAAAAAATCAAAGGCAAGCCAGAAAACATTGTTGAGAACATGGTCAAAGGCCGTATCAGCAAGTTCCTGGCTGAAGCAAGCCTGGTTGAGCAGGCGTTCGTCAAGAACCCTGAAATCAAGGTTGGCGAACTGGCCAAGAAAGCCGGTGCAGAAATCGTTTCTTTCACCTACTTCAAAGTAGGCGAAGGCATCGAGAAGCCGGTCGACAACTTCGCTGAAGAAGTTGCTGCCCAGCTGGCTGCCGCCAAGCAATAAGACGGTTTTTTAACTGTCGCCCTGAAGAGGCTGCCCGCTTACGCGCGCAGCCTCTTTTCAGATGGGGCACCAATTTTTAATTGGTTTCCTTTTGGAACTGGCTTACAAAGCCATGTTCCGATGGCGCTGAAGCAGCGCCAAGCTAGAGTGAACGCCAGCTGTAAACAGCTCGCAAAGAATTTTTAAAATACGCCGCAGGAGAGATTCGCAATGGCTCAGCAGGGCAGTGGTTATCAGGCTCGCTATAAACGCATTCTACTCAAGCTTAGCGGCGAGGCCCTGATGGGCTCGGAAGAGTTCGGGATCGATCCGAAAGTTCTGGACCGCATGGCGCTGGAAGTCGGCCAACTGGTCGGCATCGGCGTCCAGGTCGGCCTGGTGATCGGCGGCGGCAACCTGTTCCGTGGTGCAGCGCTGAGCGCGGCCGGCATGGATCGGGTCACCGGCGACCACATGGGCATGCTGGCCACCGTGATGAATGCCTTGGCCATGCGCGACGCGCTGGAACGTGCCAATATCTCGGCCATCGTGATGTCGGCGATTTCCATGGTTGGCGTGACTGATCACTACGATCGTCGCAAAGCCATGCGCCACCTGAACGCCAAGGAAGTCGTGATCTTCGCGGCCGGTACCGGCAATCCGTTCTTCACCACGGATTCGGCGGCCTGCCTGCGAGCAATCGAAATCGATGCCGATGTCGTGCTGAAAGCGACCAAGGTCGATGGCGTCTACACCGCTGATCCATTCAAAGACCCGCATGCCGAGAAGTTCGATCATCTGACCTACGATGAAGTGCTGGATCGCAAGCTGGGTGTTATGGATCTGACCGCCATTTGCCTGTGCCGCGACCACAAGATGCCGTTGCGCGTATTTAACATGAACAAACCCGGCGCCCTGCTGAACATCGTGCATGGCGGCGCTGAAGGGACCCTGATCGAGGAAGGCCAACAATGATCAACGAAATCAAGAAAGACGCTAAAGAGCGTATGCAGAAATCCGTCGAGTCGCTGATGCACAACTTCGGCCGTATTCGTACTGGCCAGGCGCACCCAAGCATTCTCGAAGGCGTGATGGTGCCGTACTACGGTTCCGACACCCCGATCAAGCAAGTCGCCAACATCACCGTCAAAGACGCCCGTACCCTGCAAGTGGTCGCTTTCGAGCGCAACATGCTGGGCGCCGTCGACAAGGCCATCGGCAGTGCTGGTCTGAACCTCAACCCGACCAACCTGGGTGAGTTGCTGCTGATCTCCATGCCGGCCCTGACCGAAGAAACCCGCAAGGGTTTCACCAAGCAGGCTCGCGATGTCGCTGAAGATGCCCGTGTTGCCGTGCGCAACATCCGTCGTGATGCGAACAGCCAGCTCAAGGATCTGGTCAAGGAAAAGGAAATCAGTGAAGACGAAGAACGTCGCGCCACTGGTGAAATTGATGATCTGACCAAAAAGTACGTGGCTGAAATCGACGCGAATTTGGCGCAGAAAGAAAAAGACCTGATGGCCGTATAAGGGTCGCGTTTTCATGGAAAAGACCAAGCAGTCAGTGCCGTCCGCGGTGCCGCGTCATGTCGCGATCATCATGGATGGCAATAATCGCTGGGCGAAAAAACGCTTTATGCCAGGTGTCGCCGGGCATAAAGCGGGTGTGGACGCAGTTCGTGCAGTGATCGAGGTGTGTGCCGAGGCCAAGGTCGAGGTATTGACCCTGTTCGCCTTCTCCAGCGAGAACTGGCAGCGTCCGGCCGATGAAGTCAGTGCCTTGATGGATCTGTTCTTCAAGGCGTTGCGTCGTGAGGCCAAGCGCCTCAACGACAACAACATCAGTCTGCGCATCATTGGCGACCGTTCGCGTTTCCATCCGGAGCTTCAGGCTGCGATGCGTGAAGCGGAAGCGATGACCGCGGGCACCAATCGCTTCGTTCTGCAGATCGCCGCCAACTACGGCGGTCAGTGGGACATCGCGCAAGCCGCACAGCGTCTGGCGCGGGAAGTTCAGGCCGGGCATCTGCGTCCGGAAGACATCACCCCGGAACTGTTGCAAACCTGCCTGGCCACTGGCGATCTGCCGTTGCCGGACTTGTGCATCCGTACCGGTGGCGAGCACCGCATCAGCAACTTCCTGCTGTGGCAACTGGCCTACGCCGAGTTGTACTTCTCCGACCTGTTCTGGCCGGACTTCAAACACGACGCCATGCGCACCGCGCTGGCCGATTTCGCTTCTCGCCAGCGCCGCTTCGGTAAAACGAGCGAGCAGGTCGAGGCTGGGGCCCGGGTTTAATGCTCAAACAACGAATCATCACCGCGCTGATCCTGCTGCCGATCGCCTTGTGCGGGTTTTTCCTGCTCGAAGGCTCCGGTTTCGCGCTGTTCATCGGGCTGGTCGTGACCCTCGGTGCCTGGGAATGGGCGCGTCTGGCGGGCTTCACTGAGCAGCCGATCCGCGTTGCCTATGCTGCAGTCGTCGCGTTGATGCTGTTTGTCATGCATATCCTGCCGGGCCTGGCACCTTGGGTGCTGGGCGCTTCGGTGCTGTGGTGGGGCGTGGCGACGTACCTGGTGTTGACGTATCCGCGTTCGAGCGAGCGTTGGTCCAGTGCGGCGACCAAACTGGTGATCGGTCTGTTGATTCTCCTGCCGGCCTGGCAAGGTCTGGTGCAGATCAAACAATACCCATTGGGCAACTGGTTGATCATGGCCGTCATGGTGCTGGTCTGGGGTGCCGACATCGGTGCTTACTTTTCCGGTCGGGCCTTCGGCAAGCGCAAGCTGGCACCGCAGGTCAGTCCCGGCAAGAGCTGGGAAGGCGTGTATGGCGGCCTCGCGCTGAGCCTGGTCATCACCGTTATTGTCGGCCTGGTTCGCGACTGGACGGTTGCCGAGCTTTTCAAAGGGTTGATCGGTGCCGCAATTATCGTGTTCATCTCGGTAGTGGGTGACCTCACCGAAAGCATGTTCAAGCGCCAGTCCGGGGTCAAGGACAGTAGCAATCTGCTTCCCGGCCACGGTGGTGTACTCGATCGCATCGACAGCCTGACGGCAGCGATCCCGGTGTTCGCGGTGTTGTTGTGGATGGCTGCACCGTGAGCCGCCCTCAACAGATTACCGTTCTGGGGGCTACCGGCTCGATCGGTCTGAGCACGCTCGACGTCATTGCCCGTCATCCCGAGCGTTATCAGGTGTTCGCCTTGAGCGGTTTCACTCGCCTGAGTGAGTTGTTCGCGTTGTGCGTCCGTCATACGCCACGGTTCGCCGTTGTGCCAGAGCAGGGCGCTGCCCGAGGCTTGCAGGACGATTTGCGTGCGGCGGGGCTGTCGACCCGCGTTCTGGTGGGGGAGGAGGGGTTGTGTCAGGTCGCTGCCGACCCTGAAGTCGATGCCGTCATGGCCGCCATTGTCGGCGCGGCGGGCTTGCGCCCGACGCTGGCGGCGGTCGAGGCCGGCAAGAAAATACTCCTGGCCAACAAAGAAGCACTGGTGATGTCCGGTGCGTTGTTCATGCAGGCCGTGCGTAAAAGCGGTTCGGTGCTGTTGCCGATCGACAGCGAGCACAACGCGATTTTCCAGTGCATGCCGCAGGATTTCGCTCGTGGGCTGGGTGCGGTCGGTGTCCGTCGGATCTTGCTGACAGCTTCGGGCGGTCCTTTCCGCCAGACGCCTATGGCTGAGCTGGTGCATGTAACCCCTGATCAGGCGTGTGCCCATCCGAACTGGTCCATGGGGCGCAAGATTTCGGTAGATTCGGCCAGCATGATGAACAAAGGCCTCGAGCTGATCGAAGCCTGCTGGCTGTTTGATGCCAAGCCGTCGCAGGTCGAAGTGGTGATTCACTCGCAGAGCGTGATTCATTCGCTTGTCGATTACATCGATGGTTCGGTCCTGGCTCAGTTGGGTAATCCCGACATGCGTACGCCTATTGCCAATGCGCTGGCCTGGCCGGAGCGTATCGATTCGGGTGTCGCACCGCTGGATCTGTTTGCCATTGCGCGCCTGGATTTCCAGGCTCCCGATGAAGAGCGTTTCCCATGTCTGCGCCTGGCGCGTCAGGCCGCAGAGGCTGGCAATAGTGCGCCAGCCATGCTCAATGCGGCAAATGAAGTGGCTGTCGCGGCCTTTCTCGACGGGCGGGTTCGCTATCTGGAAATCGCGAGTATCATCGAAGAAGTGTTAAATCTCGAGCCCGTGGTTGCGGTGGATGATCTCGAGGCGGTGTTCACGGCTGACGCGAAAGCGCGAGTACTGGCCGGGCAGTGGTTGAGTCGTCACGGGCGGTAAGTGCTGCAGTACGTTGGCCCATGCAGCACCGGATAAGTTGCGGAGAAAGTAGATGAGCGCGCTCTATATGATTGTCGGCACCCTGGTAGCCCTGGGCGTGCTGGTCACCTTCCACGAATTCGGCCATTTCTGGGTCGCACGTCGCTGTGGAGTCAAAGTGCTGCGTTTCTCCGTGGGCTTCGGTATGCCGTTGCTGCGCTGGCACGACAAGAAAGGCACTGAATTCGTGATTGCCGCCATCCCGCTGGGTGGCTACGTGAAAATGCTCGACGAGCGCGAAGGTGAAGTGCCGGCCGATCAGCTCGATCAATCCTTCAATCGCAAATCCGTCCGTCAGCGCATTGCTATCGTGTCGGCGGGGCCGATTGCCAACTTCTTGCTGGCGATGATTTTTTTCTGGGTGCTCGCCATGCTTGGCAGCGAGCAGGTGCGGCCAGTCATCGGTGCCGTTGAATCCGGCAGTATCGCCGCCAGGGCGGGTTTGAGTGCAGGTCAGGAAATTGTTGCCATTGATGGTGAGCCGACGTCGGGCTGGGGCGCCGTAAATCTGCAACTGGTTCGCCGTCTTGGCGAGAGCGGTTCCCTTCAGTTGCTGGTCCGTGAGCAGGGTTCCACAGCGGATTCGCCGCGTGAGCTGGTGCTGGATAAATGGCTCAAGGGCGCTGACGAGCCGGATCCGATTCGCTCGCTGGGTATTCGCCCATGGCGTCCGGCGTTGCCGCCGGTTCTGGCAGAACTCGATCCGAAAGGCCCGGCGCAGGCTGCCGGCCTGAAAACCGGTGACCGATTGTTGGCCCTGGATGGCAAGGCGCTCGATGACTGGCAACAAGTGGTCGATATCGTCCGTATTCATCCTGATACCAAAATCATGCTGCGCGTCGAGCGCGATGGTGCTCAAATCGACGTCCCTGTGACGCTCGCTGCTCGCGGCGAGAAAAAGTCGCCCAGTGGTTATCTCGGTGCCGGGGTGAAGGCGATCGATTGGCCGCCGGAGATGATTCGCGAGGTCAGTTACGGTCCTTTGGCAGCGATTGGCGAGGGGGCTCGACGCACCTGGACCATGAGCATACTGACCCTCGATTCGCTCAAGAAAATGTTGTTCGGTGAGCTCTCGGTAAAAAACTTGAGTGGACCGATAACCATTGCTAAAGTGGCGGGCGCTTCTGCCCAGTCGGGCGTCGCTGATTTCCTGAATTTCCTTGCTTATCTGAGTATTAGCCTGGGTGTTCTGAATTTGTTGCCCATTCCGGTACTGGATGGGGGGCATTTGTTGTTTTATCTGATTGAGTGGGCGCGTGGTCGCCCCTTGTCGGATCGGGTGCAGGGTTGGGGGATACAGATCGGCATCAGTTTGGTGGTCGGGGTGATGTTGCTCGCTCTGGTCAATGATTTGGGTCGTCTGTAACACTTCGCTGAATTGCGAATCTGCCGCATTTTGCGGCAGTTTGTTTATTGCCAGTTGGAATAAGAAAGGACTTCATGAAACGTCTGCTGCTAACTGCGGTTCTCACCGTATTGATGATCGCCGAAGTTCACGCCGAGTCCTTCACTATCTCTGATATTCGCGTCAATGGCCTCCAGCGGGTCTCCGCGGGTAGCGTCTTTGGTGCCTTGCCGTTGAACGTCGGTGAACAGGCGGATGATCGTCGCCTGGTGGAATCCACTCGTGCGCTGTTCAAAACCGGGTTCTTTCAAGATATCCAGCTGGGCCGTGATGGCAACGTCCTGGTCATTACTGTAGTCGAGCGTCCGTCCGTCGCCAGTATCGAGATCGAGGGTAACAAGGCGATCTCCACTGAAGACCTGATGAAGGGCCTCAAACAGTCCGGTCTGGCCGAAGGCGAGATCTTCCAGCGTGCCACCCTCGAAGGTGTTCGTAACGAGCTGCAGCGCCAGTACGTCGCTCAGGGTCGCTACTCGGCTACCGTTGACACCGAAGTGGTGCCGCAGCCGCGTAACCGCGTCGGCCTCAAGGTCAATATCAACGAAGGCACCGTTGCAGCTATCCAGCACATCAACGTGGTGGGTAACACGGTCTTCCCTGATGAAGACCTGATCGACCTGTTCGAACTCAAGACCACCAACTGGTTGTCGTTCTTCAAGAACGACGACAAGTACGCTCGTGAAAAACTGTCCGGTGACCTGGAGCGTCTGCGTTCCTACTACCTGGACCGTGGCTATATCAACATGGATATCGCTTCGACCCAGGTGTCCATCACCCCGGACAAGAAGCACGTCTACATCACCGTCAACGTCAACGAAGGCGAGAAGTACACCGTTCGTGACGTCAAGCTGAGCGGCGACCTGAAAGTTCCTGAAGACCAGGTCAAGTCCCTGTTGCTGGTGCAGAAAGGCCAGGTGTTCTCGCGCAAGCTGATGACCACCACCTCCGAACTGATCACCCGTCGCCTGGGTAACGAGGGTTACACCTTCGCCAACGTCAACGGCGTACCTCAGCCGCACGATGAAGACCACACCGTCGATATCACTTTCGCGGTCGATCCGGGCAAGCGTGCTTACGTTAACCGCATCAACTTCCGTGGCAACACCAAGTCCGAAGACGAAGTGCTGCGCCGTGAAATGCGTCAGATGGAAGGCGGCTGGGCTTCGACTTACCTGATCGACCAATCCAAGACCCGTCTTGAGCGTCTGGGCTTCTTCAAGGAAGTCAACGTCGAAACCCCGGCTGTACCGGGTGTCGATGACCAGGTTGACGTGAACTACAGCGTTGAAGAGCAAGCGTCCGGTTCGATTACCGCCAGCGTCGGCTTTGCACAGAGTGCCGGTCTGATCCTCGGTGGTTCGATCACCCAGAACAACTTCCTCGGTACCGGTAACAAGGTCAGCGTTGGCTTGACCCGCAGTGAATACCAGAGCCGCTATAACTTCGGTTATGTCGACCCGTACTGGACTGCTGACGGTGTGAGCCTGGGTTACAACGCGTTCTATCGCACCACTGACTACAAAGACCTCGACGTCGACGTTGCCAGCTATGCAGTAGACAGCTACGGTGCCGGCGCGAGTGTCGGTTATCCGATCAGCGAGACTTCGCGTCTGACGTTCGGCCTGACTGCGCAACAGGACAAGATCAAGACTGGCCTGTACACCGTTGACGAAATTTTCGACTTCGTTAACAAGGAAGGCGACAGCTACCTGAACTTCAAGGCTTCGGCCGGTTGGTCCGAGTCGACCCTGAACAAAGGCGTGCTGGCGACCCGTGGTCATTCGCAAAGCCTTGTGCTGGAAACCACGACCCCTGGCAGCGACCTGTCGTTCTTCAAACTCGACTACCGTGGCCAGTTGTTCCAGCCGTTGACCGAAAACTACACCATGCGCCTGCATACCGAACTGGGTTATGGCGATGGCTACGGTTCGACCGATGGCTTGCCGTTCTATGAAAACTACTATGCTGGTGGTTTCAACTCGGTTCGTGGCTTCAAGGACAGCACCCTGGGTCCTCGCAGTACTCCAAGTACCGGCAAGAACCCTGGCACTGCGCTCGATCCGGACCAGGATCCGCTGCCGTTCGGTGGTAACGTCCTGATCCAGGGCGGTGTGGAGGTTCTTTTCCCTCTGCCGTTCGTCAAGGATCAGCGTTCCCTGCGCACCTCGGTATTCTGGGACGTGGGTAACGTGTTCGACTCGCAGTGCAAGTCGACCACCAATGCCGATGGTTCGAAGTCCAATACACAGTGCAACGACATCAGCCTGAGCAACATGGCCAGCTCTGTCGGTGTAGGCGTGACATGGGTTACCGCACTGGGTCCTCTGAGTTTCGCGTTGGCCATGCCGATCAAGAAACCGGATGAGGCTGAAACTCAAGTGTTCCAATTCTCCCTCGGCCAGACGTTCTAAGCGTCTGACCCAAGATAACGACAATGGATTTTGTAGGAGTGCATCGTGCGTAAGTTGACTCAATTGGTTCTCCTGGCGACCGTACTGGTAGCAGGCCCGGCTTTTGCCGACATGAAAATTGCCGTTCTGAACTATCAAATGGCTTTGCTGGAATCCGATGCGGCCAAGAAGTACGCCGTGGATGCCGAGAAGAAGTTCGGCCCGCAACTGACCAAGCTCAAGACGCTGGAAAGCAGTGCCAAGGGTATTCAGGACCGTCTGATGGCTGGCGGCGACAAGATGCAGCAAGGCGAGCGTGAGCGTCTGGAGCTTGAATTCAAGCAAAAGGCCCGTGACTTCCAGTTCCAGTCCAAGGAATTGAACGAAGCCAAAGCCGTTGCCGACCGTGAAATGCTGAAGCAGCTCAAGCCGAAACTGGACAGCGCTGTGGAAGAAGTCATCAAGAAAGGTGCTTTTGACCTGGTCTTCGAGCGTGGCGCAGTGATTGATGTCAAACCTCAGTACGACATCACTCGCCAGGTTATCGAGCGCATGAATCAGCTGAAGTAATCCATGACAGCGACCATAAAACTCGGCCAGTTGGCCGAGTTCCTCGGCGCCACCCTACGTGGCGACCCAGAGAAGGAAATTACTGGGCTAGCCACTTTGCAAGAGGCTGGCCCAGCTCAGTTGAGCTTTCTGGCAAATCCTCAATACCGCAAATACCTGTCTGACAGCCGGGCTGCAGCACTGTTGCTGAAAGCCGCTGACGCTGAAGGTTTTGCCGGGAATGCATTGGTCGTACCTGATCCGTACGCCGCCTACGCTCGTGTTTCCCACCTGTTCGATCCCAAGCCCAAGGCGGCTGCCGGCATTCATCCGACCGCAGTGATTGCGGCGGACGCGGTGGTTGATCCAGCGGCGAGCATCGGTGCCTTTGTGGTCATCGAGAGCGGGGCGCGAGTTGATGCAGGCACGACCATCGGCGCGCATTGCTTCATCGGCGCTCGTAGCGTTATCGGCGAAGGTGGCTGGCTCGCACCGCGCGTCACGCTGTATCACGACGTGCGTATCGGCAAGCGGGTGGTGATTCAGTCCGGTGCAGTGTTGGGTGGCGAAGGCTTCGGCTTTGCCAACGAGAAAGGCATCTGGCAGAAAATCGCCCAGATCGGTGGCGTTCTGGTCGGTGACGATGTGGAGATCGGCGTGAATACCGCCATCGACCGCGGTGCACTGGCCGATACCATTCTTGGTAATGGCGTCAAGCTCGACAATCAGATTCAGATCGCCCACAACGTTCAGGTTGGTGATCACACTGCCATGGCGGCGTGCGTGGGGATTTCCGGCAGCACCAAAATCGGCAAGCATTGCATGCTCGCCGGTGGCGTAGGGCTGGTGGGACATATCGAAATTTGCGACAAGGTTTTCATTACCGGGATGACCATGGTGACCCACTCGATTACCGAGCCGGGCTCCTATTCTTCCGGTACGGCCATGCAACCGGCTGCCGAATGGCGCAAAAGCGCGGCACGTATCCGTCAGCTCGATGACATCGCGCGGCGGCTGCGACAGCTGGAAAAGCGAGTAGGGGACGTGACCCCTGACGGTATTGCTTCATCAGATGGCTGATACCATTTCCATATCAAGTGTGCACAGCCGCTAGACTGCCTCCTTGATTTGCTAGAGGAGCGCGCGTCAGTCGCGCGTTCCCAATCTTTACATAGGCTTCCCCCCGAAATGATGGACATCAACGAGATTCGCGAATACCTGCCTCACCGTTACCCGTTCCTGCTGGTGGACCGGGTCGTGGATCTGGATGTGGAAGGCAAGCGCATTCGCGCCTACAAGAATGTCAGCATCAACGAACCGTTCTTCAATGGTCACTTCCCTGCGCATCCAATCATGCCGGGCGTACTGATCATCGAAGCGATGGCTCAGGCTGCCGGGATCCTTGGTTTCAAGATGCTGGACGTGAAACCGGCTGATGGCACCCTGTACTATTTCGTAGGCTCCGACAAACTGCGTTTCCGTCAGCCGGTCAAGCCTGGCGACCAGTTGATCCTTGAAGCCACGTTCATCAGCTGCAAGCGCAAGATCTGGAAGTTCGAATGCCAGGCATCGGTAGATGGCAAGCCGGTCTGCTCGGCCGAGATCATCTGTGCGGAACAAAAAGTATGAGTTTGATTGACCCTCGCGCAATCATCGATCCGACGGCCATCCTGGCCGACGACGTCGAGGTCGGCCCTTGGTCGATCGTCGGCGCTGGTGTGGAAATCGGCGAGGGGACAGTGATCGGGCCGCATGTGATTCTCAAAGGCCCGACCCGAATCGGTAAGCACAACCGCATCTACCAGTTTTCTTCGGTAGGCGAAGACACGCCCGATCTGAAATACAAGGGTGAAGAAACCCGTCTGGTCATCGGTGACCACAACGTCATCCGTGAAGGCGTGACCATTCACCGTGGGACCATTCAGGACCGTTCCGAAACGACCCTGGGCGATCACAACCTGATCATGGCCTATGCTCACATCGGCCACGACAGCGTCATCGGCAACCATTGCATCCTGGTCAACAACACCGCGTTGGCGGGCCATGTGCATGTTGAAGACTGGGCGATCCTGTCCGGTTTTACCCTGGTTCACCAGTATTGCCACATCGGCGCCCACAGCTTTTCCGGTATGGGTACCGCCATTGGCAAGGACGTTCCAGCGTACGTCACGGTGTTCGGCAACCCGGCCGAAGCTCGCAGCATGAACTTCGAAGGCATGCGCCGTCGTGGTTTCAGCGAAGACGCGATCCACGCCCTGCGCCGCGCCTACAAGGTGGTTTATCGCCAGGGCCTCACGGTTGAGCAGGCACTCGCGGAGCTGGCCGAGCCTTCGGAGCAGTTTCCGGAAGTTGCGGTGTTCCGTGACTCCATCCAGTCTTCGACCCGCGGCATCACACGTTAATCATGGCTAATCTGCGTATTGCGCTGGTGGCGGGTGAGGCTTCCGGTGACATTCTGGGCGCCGGTCTCATGCGTGCGCTCAAGGCACAGCATCCGGCGGTCGAGTTCATCGGTGTCGGTGGCCCGCTGATGCAGGCTGAAGGCCTGACCTCGTATTTTCCGATGGAACGTCTCTCGGTCATGGGGCTGGTGGAAGTGCTCGGTCGGCTGCGCGAGTTGTTGAAACGCCGCAAGAAGCTGATCGCAGACCTGATCGCCGAGAAACCGGACGTGTTCATCGGTATCGATGCGCCGGATTTCAACCTCAATATCGAACTGAAGCTGCGTCAGGCCGGGATCAAGACCGTGCATTACGTCAGCCCGTCAGTGTGGGCGTGGCGGCAGAAGCGAGTGCTGAAGATTCGCGAAGGTTGCGACCTGATGCTGACGCTGTTCCCGTTCGAAGCGAAATTCTATGAAGAGAAGGGCGTGCCGGTGCGGTTTGTCGGTCACACCTTGGCCGATGCGATACCCCTTGAGGCTGATCGTCGCGCTGCACGCGCCGAGCTCGGTTTGCCTGATGGCCCATTGGTCGCGCTGATGCCGGGTAGTCGCGGTGGCGAAGTCGGGCGTCTGGGCGCTTTGTTCCTCGATGCCGCCGAGCGTTTGCGCGCCATGCGCCCTGGCGTGCGTTTCATTATTCCTTGCGCCAGCCCTCAGCGCCGCGCGCAGCTTGAAGAGCTGCTGGCCGGTCGCGATCTGCCGCTGACCCTGCTCGACGGCAAGTCCCATCTGGCACTGGCCGCCTGCGACGCAGTGTTGATTGCCTCCGGAACGGCGACCCTCGAAGCCTTGCTGTACAAGCGTCCGATGGTGGTGGCTTATCGCCTGGCACCGCTGACGTTCTGGATCCTCAAGCGCATGGTGAAAAGCCCTTACGTCTCGTTGCCGAACCTGCTCGCCCAGCGCCTCTTGGTGCCTGAATTGTTACAGGACGATGCAACGGTTGAAGCCTTGGCCCAGACGCTGTCGCCCCTGATCGAAGGTGGCGAAGAGCAGACCCGCGGCTTCGACGAAATTCACCGGACCTTGCGCCTGGATGCCTCCAATCAGGCGGCGGACGCGGTACTGAATCTGATCGGCAAAACACAATGACAAAAGCACAACAGATGGGCCTTGATTTCACCCTGGTCGCCGAAGTCGAAGAGCTGGTTGCCGGTGTGGATGAAGTCGGTCGCGGCCCGCTCTGCGGCGCTGTGGTGACGGCTGCGGTGATCCTCGATCCGAATCGTCCGATCCTTGGCCTCAACGATTCGAAGAAGCTCACCGAAGCCCGCCGCGAAAAACTCTTCGACGAAATCTGCGAAAAAGCCCTGAGCTGGTGCATCGCTCGCGCGGAAGTCGAAGAAATCGACGAGCTGAACATCCTGCATGCCACCATGCTGGCCATGCAGCGTGCGATCGAAGGCCTGCACATTCAGCCAAAACTGGCGATGATCGACGGTAACCGTTGCCCGAAACTGGCCATGCGCGCTGAAGCCGTGGTCAAGGGCGACAGCAAGGTCCCTGCCATCGCCGCGGCCTCGATTCTGGCCAAGGTCAGCCGCGACCGTGAAATGGCGGCATTCGAACTGATTTACCCGGGTTACGGCATCGGCGGCCATAAAGGCTACCCGACGCCCGTTCATCTGGAAGCGCTGGCACGCTTGGGGCCGACGCCGATTCACCGCCGCTCGTTCGCACCGGTGCGGTTGGCGTATGAGGCGCGCGAAAGCCTCATGGAGAGTTAGTCGCGAGGCTGATGTTTTCGCCAAGGCCCGGTACAATCCGGGCCTTGTTGTTTTCATGACATAACGCAGGATCACTATGCCGGCTTCATTCGTTCACCTACGCCTGCACACTGAATACTCCCTGGTCGACGGTCTGGTGCGGATCAAACCGCTGGTCAAGACCCTGGTCGGCATGAACATGCCTGCCGTAGCGGTCACCGATCAGAACAACATGTGTTCCCTGGTCAAATTCTATAAAGCCTCGATGGGCGCAGGTATCAAGCCGATCTGCGGCGCCGACTTGTGGCTGTCGAACAAGGACCCGGACAACGCCCTGAGCCGGATCAGCCTGCTGGCAATGAACGCTGTCGGCTATCGCAACCTGACTGAGCTGATCTCCCGCGGTTTCATCGACGGCCAGCGTAATGGCTCGATCATCATCGAGCGTGAGTGGGTGGCCGAGGCCAGCGAAGGCTTGATCATGCTGTCGGCGGCGAAGGAAGGCGAAATCGGCCTGGCCATGCTCAGCGGCAATCCGGCGGAAGCGGAAAAACTGGCACGCGAATGGATGGCGGTGTTCCCGGATCGTTTCTACCTGGAAATCCAGCGCACCAACCGCCCTAACGATGAAGAACAACTGCACGGCGCCGTGGCCCTGGCCGAGAAAATCGGCGCGCCGCTGGTAGCGACCAACGACGTGCG
Source organism: Pseudomonas sp. BF-B-15 (assembly GCF_019946675.1). Taxonomy (NCBI): domain Bacteria; kingdom Pseudomonadati; phylum Pseudomonadota; class Gammaproteobacteria; order Pseudomonadales; family Pseudomonadaceae; genus Pseudomonas; species Pseudomonas sp. BF-B-15. The sequence goes on along the minus strand of NZ_JAGYFZ010000077.1, from coordinate 4,080 downwards.
CTTCATCAAGCAGGAAGATTTCGCGGCTCACGAAACCCGCGTCTGCATCGGTGAGGGCCGCGCCCTCGACGATCCGCGGCGTTCGAAGAACTACAGCGATCAGCAATACCTCAAAAGCGCCGAGGAAATGGCCGAGCTGTTCAGCGACATTCCCGAGGCGCTGGAAAACACCGTCGAGATCGCGAAGCGCTGCAACATCGAAGTGAAGCTGGGCACGCACTTCCTGCCCAACTTCCCGATTCCCGATGGCATGACCATTGACGAATATTTCCGCAAGGTGTCCTTCGATGGCCTGGAAGAACGGCTGACCGTTCTGCTGCCCAAGGACACCACCGAAGACTATGAAGCCAAGCGCCAGGTCTACGTCGACCGGTTGAATTTCGAGCTGGATATCATCATCCAGATGGGCTTCCCCGGTTACTTCCTGATCGTGATGGACTTTATCCAGTGGGCCAAGAGCAACGGCGTGCCGGTGGGTCCTGGTCGTGGATCGGGTGCCGGGTCGCTGGTGGCCTATGTACAGAAGATCACCGACCTCGACCCGCTGGAATACGACCTGCTGTTCGAGCGGTTCCTCAACCCGGAACGGGTCTCCATGCCCGACTTCGACGTTGACTTCTGCATGGACGGTCGTGACCGCGTGATCGACTACGTGGCCGAGAAGTATGGGCGCAACGCGGTAAGCCAGATCATCACTTTCGGTTCCATGGCTGCCAAGGCTGTGGTCCGTGACGTGGCGCGGGTCCAAGGCAAGTCCTACGGCCTGGCGGATCGTCTGTCGAAGATGATTCCGTTCGAAGTCGGCATGACCCTGGAAAAAGCCTACGAACAGGAAGAAATCCTGCGTGACTTCATCAAGGTCGATGAAGAAGCCGCGGAAATCTGGGAAATGGCGCGCAAGCTTGAAGGCGTCGTGCGTAACGTCGGTAAACACGCCGGTGGCGTGGTTATCGCGCCGACCAAGCTGACCGATTTCTCGCCGATCTATTGCGACGAGGCCGGTGATGGCCTGGTAACCCAGTTCGACAAGGACGACGTTGAAGCCGCCGGTCTGGTGAAGTTCGACTTCCTCGGTCTGCGGACCCTGACGGTCATCGACTGGGCGCTGAAAACCATCAACCGCGACCGCGCCAAGGTCAACGAACCGCCGCTGGACATCGCGTTCATCCCGCTGGACGACAAGCCGACCTACACGCTGCTGCAAAAAGCGGAAACCACCGCGGTGTTCCAGCTCGAGTCGCGCGGCATGAAAGAGCTGATCAAAAAGCTCAAGCCCGACTGCCTGGAAGACTTGATCGCACTGGTGGCCCTGTTCCGTCCGGGCCCCTTGCAATCCGGCATGGTTGACGACTTTATCAACCGTAAGCACGGCCGCGCCGAACTCGCGTACCCGCACTCGGATTACCAGTACGAAGGCCTGAAACCGGTACTGGCGCCGACTTACGGCATCATCCTGTATCAGGAACAGGTGATGCAGATCGCCCAGGTCATGGCCGGTTACACCCTCGGCGGTGCGGACATGCTGCGGCGGGCCATGGGTAAGAAAAAGCCCGAAGAAATGGCCAAGCAGCGCGGCGGTTTCATTGAAGGTTGCAAGACCAACAATATCGAAGCCGACCTGGCCGGTAACATTTTCGACCTGGTAGAGAAATTCGCCGGTTACGGCTTCAACAAATCCCACTCCGCCGCCTACGGGCTGGTGTCGTACCAGACCGCGTGGCTGAAAACGCACTACCCGGCGCCGTTCATGGCCGCGGTACTGTCGGCGGATATGCACAACACCGACAAGGTCGTGACCTTGATCGAAGAAATTCGCACCATGAAGCTGCGTCTCGACGCGCCGGATGTGAATACCTCTGAGTTCAAGTTCACGGTGAATGACGAAGGCCGCATCATTTACGGCCTCGGCGCGATCAAGGGTGTGGGCGAAGGCCCGGTGGAGGCGATTACCGAGGCGCGTCAGGACGGTCCGTTCAAGGATCTGTTCGATTTCTGCGCCCGTGTCGACCTCAAGCGCATCAACAAGCGCACCCTCGACGGTTTGATCCGCAGCGGTGCGCTGGATCGTCTGGGCCCGTATTTCCATGACGAACCGAAAGCCTATCAAGCGAGCATCGACCAGAACCGCGCAGTGCTGCTGAATGCGATGGAAGGGGCGATCAAGGCTGCTGAACAAACCGCTCGCACCCACGACAGTGGCCACGCCGATCTGTTTGGCGGGCTGTTCGTCGAGGCAGACGCCGACGTCTACGCCAATCACCGCAAGGCGAAAGAGCTGACCCTGAAGGAGCGCCTGAAAGGGGAGAAAGACACCCTGGGCCTGTACCTGACCGGTCACCCGATCGACGAATACGAAGGTGAAATCCGCCGTTTTGCCCGTCAGCGCATCATCGACCTGAAGCCGGCTCGTGATACGCAGACCGTCGCGGGCATGATCATCGCCCTGCGTGTGATGAAGAACAAAAAGGGCGACAAGATGGGGTTCATCACCCTTGACGATCGCTCTGGGCGCATCGAAGCTTCGTTGTTCGCCGACGCGTTCCATTCGGCGCAGTCGCTGTTGCAGACTGATGCGATGGTTGTTGTCGAAGGCGAAGTCAGCAACGACGATTTCTCCGGCGGTTTGCGCCTGCGGGTCAAGCGGGTGATGAGCATGGAAGATGCGCGCACCAACCTGGCCGAAAGTCTGCGCTTGAAGCTGCAGACCAAGGATTTGAAAGGCGATCAGCTACGCTGGCTGGGTGAGCTGTTCAAGCGTCACCGAGGTGCGTGCCCGATCACCATGGAGTACACGAGCCCCGATGCGAAGGCCTTGCTGCAGTTCGGCGAGACCTGGCGAATCGACCCGGCGGATGCGTTGATTCAAGCCTTGCGTGACCAGTTCGGGCGAGACAACGTCTTCCTCCAATACCGTTGACGGTCAGGTAGCAACTGAACGCCCTGATCTCGACCTGAATTTTTAATCTCGACCTGAACGCGCCTCTCCCTTAAGGTAGGGCGCGAATAGACAACCGGCCGGCCCAAGCTCTCTTGGACGTCGACCCAAGACGGACGCCTATGAACCCGAATTTTCTAGATTTCGAACAGCCGATCGCCGACCTGCAAGCCAAGATCGAAGAGTTGCGCTTGGTCGGTAACGACAATTCGCTGAATATCGGCGATGAGATCTCCCGCCTGCAGGACAAAAGCAGCACGCTGACCGAAGACATCTTCGGCAAGCTGACCAGCTGGCAGATCGCGCGTCTGGCGCGTCACCCGAAACGTCCATACACCCTGGACTACATCGAACACATCTTCACCGAGTTCGACGAACTGCACGGCGACCGTCACTTCTCTGACGACGCTGCCATCGTTGGCGGCGTGGCCCGTCTGGATGACCAGCCGGTGATGATCATCGGTCACCAGAAAGGCCGCGAAGTGCGCGAGAAGGTTCGCCGCAACTTCGGTATGCCGCGTCCGGAAGGCTACCGCAAGGCGTGCCGCCTGATGGAAATGGCCGAGCGCTTCAAAATGCCGATCCTGACCTTCATCGACACGCCGGGTGCTTACCCTGGCATCGACGCTGAAGAGCGCAACCAGAGCGAAGCGATTGCCTGGAACCTGCGTGTCATGGCTCGCCTGAAAACCCCGATCATCGCCACCGTCATCGGTGAAGGTGGTTCCGGTGGTGCACTGGCAATCGGCGTGTGCGATCAGTTGAACATGCTGCAGTACTCGACCTACGCGGTGATTTCGCCGGAAGGTTGTGCGTCGATTCTGTGGAAAACCGCCGAAAAAGCGCCGGATGCCGCTGAAGCCATGGGCATCACCGCCGAGCGCCTGAAAGGCCTGGGCATCGTTGACAAAGTGATCGGCGAACCTCTGGGCGGCGCTCATCGCGACCCGGTGGCGGCCGCCGCATCGATCCGTGCCGAGCTGACCTCGCAACTGGCGATGCTGAAGAAGTTCGACAACGAAGCGCTGCTCAAGCGCCGTTACGAGCGACTGATGAGCTACGGTCTCTGAGATTGACGCAGTACTAATGTAGGAGCCGGCTTGCTGGCGATGGCGGCCGGAAGGCCGGCGGTGTCTGACCGATCC
>NZ_JAGYFZ010000076.1:0-29981 GCF_019946675.1 Pseudomonas sp. BF-B-15 | reverse complement strand
CTCCTACACAGGATCCGGTTTCGGCAGAAAAATAATAGATTCAAAGAGGACAACGCCATGCAAACCAAACTCTTGATCAACGGCCAACTGCTCGACGGCGAAGGCCCCGCCCAACCGGTGTTCAACCCGGCCCTCGGTCGTGTGCTGGTGGAAATCAACGAAGCCAGCGAAGCCCAGGTCGATGCTGCCGTACGCGCTGCCGATGCCGCGTTTGAAAGCTGGTCGCACACCCCGCCGAAAGAGCGCTCGCTGTTACTGCTCAAACTCGCCGACGCCATCGAAGCCCATGGCGAAGAGCTGGCCAAACTCGAATCCGACAACTGCGGCAAACCCTACAGCGCTGCGCTGAACGACGAGATCCCGGCGATTGCCGACGTGTTCCGTTTCTTCGCCGGAGCCAGCCGCTGCATGAGCGGTTCGGCAGGCGGTGAATACCTGGCCGGGCACACCTCGATGATCCGCCGCGACCCGGTGGGCGTGATCGCCTCCATCGCGCCGTGGAACTACCCGTTGATGATGGTCGCCTGGAAAATCGCCCCGGCCCTCGCCGCCGGTAATACCGTGGTGCTCAAGCCGTCGGAACAAACCCCGCTGACCGCGTTGCGCCTGGCACAACTGGCGTCGGAAATCTTCCCGGCTGGCGTACTCAACCTGGTATTCGGCCGTGGTCCTACCGTAGGCAGCCCGCTGGTCACCCACCCGAAAGTGCGCATGGTGTCGCTGACCGGCTCCATCGCCACTGGCTCGAACATCATTTCCAGCACCGCCGCCAGCGTCAAACGCATGCACATGGAGCTGGGCGGCAAAGCCCCGGTGATCATCTTCGACGACGCCGACATTGATGCCGCAGTGGAAGGCATTCGCACCTTCGGCTTCTACAACGCCGGCCAGGACTGCACCGCCGCGTGCCGCATCTACGCACAGGCCGGCATCTACGAAAAATTCGTCGAGAAGCTCGGCGCGGCAGTCAGCAGCATCAAGTACGGCGTGCAGGATGATCCGTCGACCGAACTTGGCCCGCTGATCACCGCGCAGCATCGCGACCGGGTAGCCGGGTTCGTCGACCGCGCCGTAGCGCAACCGCACATCCGTCTGATCACCGGCGGCAAGGCAGTTGAAGGCAACGGTTTCTTCTTCGAACCAACGGTGCTGGCCGATGCACAGCAGGACGACGAAATCGTCCGCCGCGAGGTGTTCGGGCCAGTGGTGTCGGTGACCAAATTCAGCGATGAAGCGCAGGTGCTCGGTTGGGCCAACGATTCGGACTACGGCCTGGCGTCGTCGGTGTGGACCTCGGACGTCGGCCGCGCGCATCGCCTGTCGGCACGCTTGCAGTACGGCTGCACCTGGGTGAACACGCACTTCATGCTGGTCAGCGAAATGCCCCATGGCGGTCAGAAACTGTCCGGGTACGGGAAGGACATGTCGATGTATGGGTTGGAGGATTACACCGTTGTGCGGCATGTGATGTTCAAGCACTAAAAGCATCGCCGGCAAGCCGGCTCCTACAATGTTTTGCGCCGTTCACATCATTGGCGCACGGCACAAAACCTGTAGGAGCCAGCTTGCTGGCGATGGTGTCACCCCGGTTTCAAGGTAGAAACCGTCAATACGCACCACCAGGCTTCAACGCCAGACCAAAAAAACAATAACCACCGATCCGGGCAGCGCCATCACGGCCCTGTCACGGTTTCGGACATCCGAAATCTGCCGATTTTCCGGAGCTAACACACCATGAGTGCACTACCTGAATTCTCCGCAGCCGTTGCCGACAGCGATGCCGAGCAACTCCGAAAGCTGGGTTACACCTCCAACTTCAACCGCAGCATGAGCCTGTGGGAAAACTTCGCCCTGGGCTTCACTTACCTCTCACCGGTCGTAGGGGTTTATACCCTCTTCGGCCTGTGCCTGGCCGCCGGTGGACCACCGATGTTCTGGGCGTATTTGCTGGTCGGTTGCGGCCAATTGCTGGTGTGCCTGATCTTCGGTGAAGTGGTCTCGCAGTTCCCGATTTCCGGTGGTGTTTACCCATGGGCTCGCCGTTTGGTGGGCAAACGCTGGGCGTGGATGGTCGGCTGGATCTACTCCATCGCCCTGTGCGTGACCATCGCCGCCGTTGCGGTCGGTGCCGGGCCTTACCTTGCCGCGATGATGGGCTTCGAACCGAGCAACAACACCAACATCGTCATCGCCCTGGTGCTGACCCTGTTCGCCACGCTGGTCAACCTCAGCGGCACCAAAGTGCTGGCGCGAATCGCCATGTTCGGCTTCCTCTGCGAACTGGTCGGCGCGGTGATCGTCGGCATGTACCTGCTGGTTTTCGAACGTCATCAATCGATCAGCGTGTTGTTCAACACCTTCGACATCAGCGTTGACGGCTCTTATCTGCCGGCCTTCCTCACCGCCTCGCTGGCGGGGATGTTCCTGTACTACGGCTTCGAGGCCTGCGGCGACGTGGCCGAAGAAACCCCGAACCCGAGCAAGAAAATCCCGGTGGCCATGCGCATGACCATCTACATCGGCGGCGTTGCGGCGATGTTTGCTTGCCTGGCGCTGATCCTCGCCGTGCCAGACATGCAAGCCGTGATCAACGGCACCGACAAAGACCCGGTCGGCACCATCCTCAACAACGCCTTCGGCCCGGTCGGTTCGAAAATGGTCATGGGCGTGGTGATGATTTCCTTCATCTCCTGCGTCATCAGCCTTCAAGCGGCGGCGAGTCGTCTGCTGTATTCCTACGCCCGGGATGAAATGGTCATCGGCAGCTCACTGCTGAAAAAGATTTCGCCAACAACCCAGGTTCCGGTTGCTGCGCTGTTCGTCTCCGGCGTCCTGCCGGCGCTGATCATCATTCTGGGCTTCTTCCTGCAAGACGCCGTGGCCACCATCGTCAGCTTCGCAGCAATCGGCATCTACCTCGCGTTCCAGATGATCGTGCTTGCAGCCCTTTATGCCCGCCTGAAAGGCTGGAAACCGAGCGGCAAATTCACCCTCGGCGCCTGGGGCTGGGCGGTGAACATCGGCGCGCTGGTCTACGGCGTCGGCGCCATCATCAACATGGCCTGGCCGCGCACACCGGATGCGGCGTGGTACATCAACTATGCGATGGTGCTGAGCACGGCGATCGTGATTGGCTTGGGGTTGGTTTATATGTGGATTGCCAAGCCGTATGACCATGGTACGGCGCCTGCTGGGGATGCCTGGAAGGTTAGTCACTAAGGCATTTGCTCTTCAATCGACAGCCTGCCCGCAGCAATGTGGGCAGGCTTCATGTTGCTAGAGAGTCTGCGGTTTGGAGAGTGCTTCGAATTCATCCATCAGCAAATGAATCTCGGTGCTGGGGTTGGGTTCGCCACTAACCGCGACGTCCTCAAGAACCTTGGGGGCCAGGGTTCTCGCCTTTTGGAACGGCTCGCCCAGCAGTTGAGCGAAATAGTTGGTGTCTTTGCCCTTCTCGTATTTATCCATACTTGGTTTTTCTCTGAGGCTCCTGGTCACCAAGTCGCCCGGAGAGTTTTTCCCAACAGCTCTGAACGGCTTTCGATTGAATCCAAAGTGCAGAAGTAGCCAAAACTCAAAACAGGGGTATGAGGCAATAACGTGGATTTTTGGATGCGCCTTCGCCATATCGATGGCTCGTTCAAAGCATGGGTGCGTATCGCGATCCAGTGCACAAAACACCCTGTCGAACCACTTCTGACGTGCAATGGCTCTTTCCACGATGCCGCTTGGGTGTGTGACTCCGCAGTGGACGATCTCAACCAGGGCGTTGGCGCGAAAATAAAATGCGGCCTCTTGCAGATATCGTTTTCCTGACTGGCTGTCCTCACAGAGCACCAACACTTTAGGTTGAGGTTTAAATCGCGGTGCCTTTCGATCAAATGATCTTGCCGAGCGCACCATGGTCATCCCCGCCTTATCAGCGGTAGACCGCGGTATCGCCCCTCAAAATAGCGTTTCTCGATATCCTCGCCTTCTCGCCCCTCAAAATCGTGAACCGAAAACAGATCGGTTGAACCATTGGCATCGCGTTCGGTGATCCAGTACTGATCGCGTCGAAGCGTCTTGGCATCCATCAAGTGCATGTCGTGAGTAGTGAAAATCAACTGAGTGTCCCGCCCGCTGTCCAGGTGTTTCTCAATCAACTCCGCGACGATGGCGGGATGCAGGCTGCTGTCCAGTTCATCGACAGACAGCACCCCGCTCCCGTCTGCGTGATTGATCATGAACCACGGTAACCAGAACCCAATCAGGTTTTTGGTGCCGCCCGACTCCTCCGAAAAATCGAAGTCGGCTCCTCCCAAAAGACTTGTATGCGTCAGGGTCACTTTGTCTTTTTGGGCCGCAGCGAAAAATTCCTTAAGCGTGAGTTTTTTGTCCGTCGGGACGGAGTCCGCGTCGGTATTGAGCTGAATATTGGTCACCGGGATATCCACTGCTTTTAGAAAGTCTCGTAAGTCGCACGTGTAATTCGACGCCATCTGCAGAAACCTGATCGATGCGGCAGACAGGCCAATCATGTTGTTCTGCTCAATTACGAGAAGGCCGGTTTGAAACCAGCTGAACGGCCGACGCAACTGCGTCAGCTCTTCGCTGCTGTTTGCAACGGCCTGCGAAATAAACAGCATCTTGGGGCTGGTCAGGCGTTGCCAGGCTTTATGCACTTCTTTGCCGCCCTCAAGGCTTGGGCCGAAAACATACTTCTCGCCCTCCTCATCGAAACGACGTTCATAAAGCAGCGTTTCTTTGCCTTTTGGGTATGAAACCAATTGCTCTTCGGTTATCCGCTGTGCCGTCATGCGCAGAACAAACCGATAGCGAAGCCCACTCTGGATGAAGTTGTATTCAAAGAAGCTGGGGGTGTTCTTGAGTTGCGAGTCGAAACGAAACGGTGATACCGGGAGAGGTTCGTCATTTGACGAGGCTGAAGAAGCAAGCAAATGGCCCATGATTCCCATGGCCCGGACCAGCGAAGATTTGCCTGACGCGTTGGGTCCGTAAATGGCGGCCACTTTCAACAAGTCAGGCAGCTTTTCTCCCTCTACAGGTGACTTGAACACGTTACGTTTTTTACTCAGGCGCGGCGTTGCGGCCATGGTTAAGGTTTTCTTCTCGCGGAAGGAGCGGTAATTGGCCACTGAAAATTCGATCAACATGCAGTAAACCCGCAGTTCATGACTGAAAGCGGAAAACCTATAGGAAAAACTAGCTGTGCGGCGCGGTGCCTCTGCACTTCAAGTAAAAACAGGAAATTCCTACAGATCGAGCCTTCCTGAAAAGACTCTGATTCCTACGACAAGCATCGCCAGAGTAGGCTTGGCGCCGCGAGCGCCTGACCGATAGGCTTTGTCCCGTCGCTGCCAAATCAGCGGCCCGGGGTCGAAGCCGGTCAATCATCAACATGGCGCATCCGCACCACCATAGGACCTGGGACGTTTGATGGGGCAGCCTCTCGGTGCCGCTGCTGCACTGGCAAGATTCGGCGTGGATCAAGTGGCGGGATATGCCGGATCTGGTGCAGGCGCAACGACCGTTTCCGATCATGGGCATTTGCAGTTGAAGGCAGGTTGAGACATGAAAAAGGCCCGTTCAGCCTGACTGATGGGCCTTTTTTTTGCCTTCATTTCCCCCTCGATATCAGCCAATCGCACTGCGCTACGACCTTGCCTGCACCGCTCACCCACCTGCCTTTCTACAGCTTTTGCACCCATGGTTTTTTTTAAAAATCATGGCACTTTGGTTTGATTGAACTACCGTCAAACAATAAGAAGTCATAACGGCTCCAGTTTCCAAGTTAGCTTCAATGATCAGATTGGCAAAAGGAGTTAGCTCACTATGATCATGGCAGGCGTATTCCGGCTCTGTACCTACATGGCCGTTTACTTTTCGGGGGGGGCAGGTCGGCGGACAGTAGCGTCCGTAACTGCCAGCGTCACTCTGGCGCGCAGTTCAGGTAACCGCCTCACTAAAAACCGTTTTAGCAAAGGTCGCTCGCTGTCCAGCCAGATCAGCGAACTGCGCCCGCTCGTGTGTTGCACGCAAGGAATAACGCCAAAGCCATGGATAAGTGGTGTGGCGCATTGGGGGGGATAGTCCGATCCCCGTGAAGTGATCAGAGACAACTTTGTCTGCCTATAGATGGCCTATCCAGTGAGGATGCATTAAATGAGCCTTCGTCCCGCGCCCGCTTTCAAGAAAATTATCCATGGCCTGTTCTGGACGGGCCTCAGCGTGAATGCGGCTCAGGCCGCACCTGCCAATTGTTCGCAACTGGACAGTTGGTCGACAACGTTCGAGGTCGGTCAGGGGCTGCAGAATGAACTGCGCAGCCCCGTTCCGGTAACGCAACTGGCGGTGGGTGACCCGAAAATTGCCGACGTGCAACCCAGCGGCAACAACGCGTTCATACTCACGGGCATTGCACCGGGGACCACCAGCCTGATGGTATGGACGGCCTGTTCGAAAACGCCGCGCCAAAGCATGGTGTTCGTCAAGGGTAAAGCCACATCGGCACTGACCAGTGTGCCGTCGGTGCCCTCCGACGACCCGCTGCTGCCGAGCCAGGTGCAGACCGATATCCGTTTCGTCGAAGTCAGCCGGACCAAGCTCAAGGAAGCTTCCGCCTCGATTTTCGGCATCCGTGGCAACTTCCTGTTCGGCTCGCCGAGAACCTTGCCCACCATCGGCGGCATTGTCACGCCCGCGATACCGGTGAACAACAACAACTTCAACCTCACGTTTGCTACCGGCAGTACCCTGGTGGCACTCAACGCGCTGGAAGGCAGTGGTTTCGCCTACACCCTGGCGCGGCCAAGCCTGGTAGCGCTCAGCGGGCAGAGTGCGAGCTTCCTGGCCGGCGGTGAAATACCGATTCCGGTGCCCAGTTCAGGCAGCGATAACGTGTCCATCGAGTACAAGGAATTCGGTATCCGCCTGACTCTGACGCCGACCATCGTCGGGAAAAATCGTATCGCGCTGAAGGTGGCGCCGGAAGTCAGTGAACTGGACTTCACCAACGCCGTGAGCATCGCCGGCACGATAGTCCCGGCCCTGAGCGTGCGCCGTACCGATACCAGCATCTCCCTGGCCGACGGCGAGAGCTTCGTCATCAGCGGCCTGATCAGCTCCCGCAACAATTCCCAGGTGAACAAGTTTCCGGGGCTGGGCGATATCCCGGTTCTGGGCGCATTTTTCCGCGACAACACCATCAACCGTGAAGAGCGCGAACTGCTGATGATCGTCACCCCCCATCTGGTCCAGCCACTGGCTGCCAATGCAACACTACCGTCATTGCCTGGCGAACAGCTGCGCAATTACGACCCGAACTTCTACCGCATGTTTTTCCTGGAAAATGGCGACTTCGACAGTCTCAGCGGTCTCTCGCAATGATCCGGAGCCTGAACCAGACTCGCCTCGCCCTCACTCGTAACGGTGACGTTGAACGCCTGCCGGGCCAGCTTCATTGCCATTGGCCGGGCGTTCAACATGTTGTAGCCAGAGGACATACGATGAAAGCAGTCATTGCAATAGCGACGACGTTAATGCTCGCAGGTTGCGCCAGTAATGGCCTGACTTCGCGACCGCCCAGCTGTGCCAAGCCCGGTTCGGAGCAGGAACTGGCCCTGAACCTGGCCGACAACATGGCCGACGAAGGCCGTTTGTATGCCAGCCTGGCGAATCTGGAAGGTTTGCCCGATGACCTGGTCCAGGTTCGCCTGCGCAAGGCTCGGGTGTTGCGCATGATGGGGCGTAGCGGCGACGCGCAGCCGTTGTACGAAAGCTTGCTCGGCACCTGTCTGACGGCTGAAGGGGAACATGGCCTGGGCCAGTTGGCCGCCGCCAAAAATGATAACGCCTCCGCTGCCACTCACCTTGAGCGTGCGGTGAAGATGGCCCCCACCGACGACAGGATGCGAAATGACCTGGGGGTCGTCTACCTCAATCAGCGACGGATCCCTGAAGCACGCTTTGAGTTCATGACCGCCATGGAGCTCAAGCAGGCAAACACATTGGCGGCACTCAATATGGTGACGCTGCTGATCTACCAGGATAACTGGAAGTCGGCTGCTGACCTGGTGACCCGCGCCGACTTGAGCCCCAAGCAAGTCGCCGAAGCTCAAACCCGCGCGGAAAAACTCAAGGCCTCCGCCAAAAAAGTGGTGGCTACCGAGGGGAATCGCAAGACGGAAGTAGCCGATGCCTCTTCCAGTGCGAACAAGTAGAACGTACGAGGAATCGAGATGAAGACCAAAAGGCTGTTGATCGTGTGCATGGCTTGCCTGTCCACCACTGCCTGGGCTATTGAGCCGGGCCCCTCTTCGCCGTACCAACAAGGCACCGAACAGTGGTTGCAGTTGCAGATTCGAGGTGTGGTTGCCTCCCCTAATCTGCAAACCGCTTCGGCCGCCGAACGTGAACTGGCCATGCAGCGCTGGCTGAATAGCTTCAACTTCCCGATTCCGATGTTTTTTGAACAGGATGCTGGGGGAGATATGAGTAGCGGCAACTGAGGCATGTCGATGGGTGATCAGCCTCTGGCGTAGTCCAGAGTAGCCTGGCTGCAAAGCCGGGCTTGATGTCGTGTTCAGGAAAGTAGTCTCTACACATTATCCAACCCTGGTTGGATGATCCCGCGGCGGGAAATGTGTGGGTCCATAGCAGGAAAGTGCAGATCAGGCTCGGGGGGCAAGGCCATCGCACTTGATAGCCTCCACCCGTTTTACCTCACCCGAATACTTTGAGTACACCGATCATGGCCGGGCCGATAGCGACCAGAAAGAAGCTCGGCCACAGGCAGAAAATCAGCGGGAATATCAGCTTGGTACCAATTTTCGCCCCCATCTCTTCGGCGGCCTGCGTACGCCGGTCACGGAACTCATCGGCATAGATGCGCAGCGTATCGGCCACGCTGGTACCAAAGCGAATACTCTGCGCCAACAGGCTGACCAGCCCTTGTACGTCATCCAGCCCCGTGCGCACAGCCAGTTGTTTGAGCGCCGCGGTACTGGAAATGCCCGCGCGGATTTGCGCATTGACCAAGGCCAGCTCTTCAGCCAGTTCGACCTGACTGACCGACATCTCCTCAGCCACCCGTTCGATCGTCGTGGGCAAGGCCAGGCCCGACTCCACGCACACGACCATCAGATCCAGCGCATCCGGAAACGCGGCACGCAACCGACCTTGTCGCAACTGCTTGCGCTTGGCGACATACAGCGCTGGCAGCAACCATCCGATACCGGCTGCCAAGACCACCACCAGCAACCCCATGGCCAGGGAAACCCTGGGAATCATCGGCAATAGCAGCAACGTAATACCGACTAATAACAGCGGCGTCATCAAGCGCACAGCCCAGTACATCTGCACCGCTGAAGAGGAACGGTACCCAGCATGCGTCAATAAAGTCTGGGTGACTGAGGTCTGAGCCGATTCTGCCGAGGCAAAGCGCTGGCCGACCCGTTCCAGTAACAGTTGCAGATTACCCGGGGCTTCTTGCCCGGCGGTGTTGCCTAAATGACCACGCTTGATCAGCGCCAGACGACGCTGCACCGGATCCTGAAGCCCCAAAATCAGCAAGCTCACGGCGACAACTGCAAGCACCGTACTCAAACCGATCGCGCCGAGGAACAACAGGCGCGCCACCTCCTCGCTTCCCGTGACCCGACTGAACAACCCGAGCAAAAAGTCCATGACCTGTACCTCCCGGTAGCGAAAACCGCTTAAACCTGAATCCGAATGATTTTGCGTATCCAGAAAATCCCGAGCAGCATGGCGAAAAACGCCCCGATGATCAGTTTGTGGCCTATGGGATCATTGAGCAGCACAGGCATGTAGGTGGGGCTTGTGACAACGATCGCAATCGCCAGCACGAATGGAATCGACACCAGCACCCAGGCTGACATCCGCCCTTCGGCCGACAGGGTCCTGACCTTGCGCTGGAAGCGAAAACGCCCGCGGATCAGGCGACTCAAACGCTCCAGCACCTCGGTCAGATTGCCGCCGGTCTCGCGATGGATGAGGATTGAGGTCACCAGCATCATCACCGTCATGCTCGGCATCCTTTCCAGCAGGCCGAGCATGGCCCGACGTACATCGTTGCCATAGTTGATGTCCGCGAAAGTCAGGCCAAACTCCTGAGCGACCGGCCCCTTATGCTCCTCGCCGACCAGGCGCAGGGTTTCGTTGAACGGATGCCCGGCGCGCAGGGCACGGCAGATGGCATCCAGTGCATCCGGCAGGCCTTCCTCAAACCCGGCGAAGCGTTTGCCACGGTCACGAGAAATTTTCAGCAGTGGTAGCCAGAACGCTCCGAAGCCCGCCAGCAACGCCATCCACCAGACTGACGAGATCATCCAGATCGAGAAACCTGCACAGGCGCCCAGGAACAGCCCGAGCAACAACACCCGATAAGCACGATATTCATGACCGGACTGCTCGATCATCTGGGTCAGGCTCGCCATAAAGGGCAACTGCTCGAGCATGGCCTCCAGCGGCGTCAAGCGCGTCAGGTACTTCTGTCGCAACACCGTCTGCATATTGGGCAGGTTGTTGGCTTTCTCCAGAACGTGCAAACGGCCGCGGATACGCTTGCGCATCTTGCCGGCCTCGCCGAACACCGGCACCACCACCCCCTGAGACAGGAGGAACACAGCGATAAACACCATGCCGAGGAACATCAGAATGAATTCACCAGGAATATTGTTCATGACTGCCGTGCCTCCATCCATTCAGGCCTGAACATCGTAAGCGGCAACTCGATGCCGCGTTTGGCCAGCACATCGCGGAACGCGGGGATCATGCCGCTGGGCCGGTAATCACCAAGCACTTCGCCGTTTTCGCCCATGCCATGGCGCACGAAGGAAAAGATTTCGGTCATGGTGATGATCTCGCCTTCCATGCCGTTGATTTCCTGCACGCTGACCAGTCTGCGCTTGCCATCCTCTTGGCGTTCCAATTGGATCACCACATCAATGGCCGAAGCGATCTGCTGCCGCATGGCCTTGATCGGAAAGGTCGCCCCGGTCATCGACACCATGTTCTCGACTCGCCCCAACGCATCGCGTGCGGTGTTGGCGTGGATCGTGGTCAACGAGCCGTCGTGGCCGGTGTTCATCGCAGTCAGCATGTCCAGCGCCTCGACGCCGCGCACTTCGCCGATCACTATGCGGTCCGGACGCATCCGCAGGCTGTTGCGCACCAACTCCCGCTGGCTCACTTCGCCACGGCCCTCGATGTTCGAAGGCCGGGTTTCCAGGCGCACCACATGGGGTTGCTGCAATTGCAGTTCGGCCGAGTCTTCGATGGTGACAATCCGCTCGTTTTGCGGAATGAAGCTGGACAGCACGTTGAGCATGGTGGTCTTGCCGCTGCCCGTACCACCGGAAATCAGCACGTTCAAGCGCCCACGGACAATCGCCTTGAGCAGCAGGGCAATGGCCGGGGTCAACGTTCCCACCTGGATCAGACTGTCGGTATTGAGCAGGTCCACCGCAAAGCGCCGAATCGACATGCTCGGGCCATCGATGGCCAGCGGCGGGATAATCGCGTTGACCCGCGAACCGTCCTTGAGCCGGGCATCCACCAACGGCGAGGACTCGTCGATACGCCGCCCCAGGCTGGAGACGATACGGTCAATGATGTTCAACAAATGCTGATCATCGCGAAAACGCACATCGGTCCGTTGCAGTTTGCCGAAGCGCTCGACATAGACTGAGGCAGAGCCGTTGACCAGAATGTCGGACACACTGTGATCGGCCAGCAACGGTTCCAGAGGCCCCAGGCCGAGCACCTCGTCGGTGATCTGCTTGATGATCAACTGGCGGCTGACGGTACTCACCGGTGCCGAATGCTCATCGAGCAGGCGCTGGCAAATATCGCGAATCTGCCGAGCAGCCTCGGCCTGTTCAAGGGAGTCCAGCAAGGACAGGTCCATGACTTTGAGCAACTGCTGGTAGATCTTTTCCCGCCACTCCGCCTCCACCGGGGTGACCTGGCTTTTGGTTTCGTAAAGAACGTCTGGTGCCACACGTTCCCACGCCATTATTTCCTCTGGCGGATCCAGCAGATCGTCGCCCGGTTGGGCAGCGGCGGGTTTACCAGACTGTTTGCGCAAGCGGTTACGAAAGTCGCTGATCATGGTTCATCCCCCGAAAACACGGTTGAAGGCGCGTTTGAACAAGCCTTTGTTGCCGGCCACTTGTTGACCGACCAGGTCCTCGGTCATGTCGCGCAGTGCAGTAGTAATCGCTGCCCTCGGCGCATGCAGCCCCAACGGCACGCCAGTGTTCTGACTCTGGCTGACCAGATTGAAGTCGTTGGGTAATTTCGACAGATTGGTGCAGCGCAGCGCCTCGCCGATATCTTTAAGGCTGATCGCTGCGGCCTTGTCATAACGGTTGACCACGATCTGCAATTGATCCCCGCGCACACCCAGGTCATCGCGAAGAATCCGCACCAGAGAGCTGGCATCGCGCAGATGGCTGACGCTCTGTTGCACCACCACGTACACCCGATCCACCTGCTCCAGCACAGAACCGGTGAGGTGATCGATTTGCCGCGGCAGGTCGACCACCACCCAGCCATAGCTGGCGCGGGCCAACTGCAACAGGGTGTCAAGTTGCTCGGGTTGGGCATCCTGCGGCAAACACAGCTCACCGGCCCGACCGCCCAGCACATGCAAGGTCGGGCTGAAGTGACTGCAAAAACCGCGTAACGCAACGCTGTCCATGCCGTTGATCTGATGCAACACCTCCAGATGGCTGTGCGTCTGCGCCACATCCAGATAATGCGTCACGCTGCCAAATTGCAGGTCCATATCCAGCAGCAGGGTACTGCCGCCTTTCATGCTGAGCTGTTGTGCCAGGTTGCAGGCCACCAGCGTTCCGCCGGAACCGCCCTTTGCGCTCATCACGGCGATCAATTTCCCGTCAGCCCCACTGCCGCTCCGAACCTCCGTGACCAGCCGATTCATGGCGGCGACCAGTTCGGTCTCGGCGATGGGCTCCGGCAGCACGTCCCGGGCACCGGCCTGCATCGCCAGGCGCATGGCTTCCTGTTCGCTCAGCAGTCCGCACACCAACATCGGCGGACGCTCATGGGCCGGGTGTTGCAACAGTGCCGACAATTCCTCGCGCCACAGGTGGCTGACGCGCAACAGCAACAGATCGGGCATACGGTCCAGACTGTAGAGCGGGTCAACATGTCCATTGCTCACCAGGCGAGTGCTGACCTCCAGGCCAGGCATGCGCTGACAGACACTCTGCAGATCGCGTAAAGAGTTGGCATCACGGCTGCTGATCAGCAACCGCAACCCGGTTTTGCCAGTCGAACTGGCAATCGGCGTTTCCTTCATATTCAGCATGGTGTGATCTCCCCGGAATCAGAGTGACGCCCGAGACTTTCGCGTGGCAACGTTGCCCTGAATGCAGGCAAGGTAATGGGCACGCCGAACCCGGGAATAAACAGATTGAAAACGAAGTTTTGCAGACTCAACTGGACATAGCGGATGGCACGAAAGCCGTTTGCGCTGACCAGGTCAGCTGGGTTGGCCACCAGGGCGCCATTTGCGTCCAGGTAGGTCAACGTCAGATTAGTGGTGGCCAGATTGCTGATCAGCTGGCTCGTACCTGCGTCGGTCGCGGCATTGAAGATTGCCCGCCGCAACACCACCGGATCGCTGATATTGCAGACGGCTGCCAGGCGCGCACCACGGCGCGCGGCCTCATCCAGTGCGTTGACCGTGAAGTACAGGCGGCCCATTTCCAACACGCCGAACAACAGCGTGAACACCAGCAGACCAACGAACGCGAACTCCACCGTATAGATTCCGCGCATGTGTTTTCTATTCATCACAGTGCCCTCATCACGGTAGTGGCAACCAGGGGAATGTTCAGCGCAATCTGATTGCCAAAAAAACCCGGAATCGAGCCGGCACAATTGCCACTGCCAATCACCGGGCAGAACGTATAGGTGATGGTGACTCGCACATGGTCGGTGCCCACCGCAGCGACGACCACGTTGTCAGGCGTCAACCCGGACAACACAGCGGTGCCGGTGTTGGCAGGCACGCCATACACCGCAACGTTTTTCGTCTGGGTCTGCAGGGCATTGCTCAGAGAGACCGCCCCCAGCGTCGAGTCCCAGGCGTGGTTTGCGACAAAACGGTCGGCATCACGGCTGGCCTGCAGCAACACGTTGTACTGATAGAGCATGCGGCCGATCTCACCGAGGCTCAGTAACAGCAGCAACAACACCGGCAGGACGAGGGTGAATTCCACCATGGCCAGGCCTTGCTGGCGCTTCGGATGTTTAAACGCGTGAAGTCTCATGACGCCTCCTATGAGTCAGTGCTCGGAGTACCGCTGCCGTTGAGATAGGTTTTGTAGAGCTGGATGATCTGTGGGCCGGAATCGGTTGACGGCGTAGGGCCGGCCACGTTGTCGCCTTCGCACTCCTTCACGAACTGCCCGAAGATCTGAGCGTCCCCGCCACCGCCATCCATTGGTTGCACCACGTAATAGCAGCCAAAACCGAGGACGGGGATCGAGGTTGAACCGCCTTGTTTGCCAGTGCAGTTGCCGACCACAATTTTCATCATCCGGCGCTCGAACACGCCATGGCTCTCACAACCACTGCCAGACCCTGCCACACACCCGGCAACGCTCGTGCGCCAGTCGTTGTAGTCAAATATCGCGTCGCCGCCCGCCGTGAGATTGCCGTTGCTCGAGGTGACGGTTTTCCCTTTGTACTTCGCCTGTGCCGGTGTGACCGAGTCGTCGTAAGTGATCGCGGGGTTGCTGGATTCGGTCACCATATCCGGCGGATAGTCCGAGGCACTGACCGGGCCGTTGTAGATGCCGAAGCGTGTGTTCAAGCCTTGGGAGGTAGGGCCGACCTTGTTGCCAGGTGCGGTCTGGACGTTGTCCCCCACAGTGCGGCAGACCTTGCCACCTCCGGCCAGGTCCTCCCTGACCGTACTGCCGCCCGAACCAAAATCGAGCAACTGAAAGTTGCCTGGACCAATGGGCGACGAATTGCCGGCAGCCGTCTTCAATACCTGCAAATCACCAAACTGGAAGCCCCAGAACATGCCAGCGCCAGGGTTGTATTGAGTCGGGTCGCCACAGACCATCAAAGGTGCGAGATCACAAGGACTGGTAGGGCTGGGTCCGGCAGTGGCGATTGCCGCCACCGCTTTGGCCCCCAGGCCGCCAGAACCGAATACCTGGGCGAAGTTCCAGAAAAAACCGGTCAGGTTATAGCTCGGTACCGATACCCGAACGTATTTGGCATTCGCTGGCCCGGGATAGGTGAACGGCCCATAGACACTGCTTGCCAGTTCCACCACCGCGAATGTGGCTGCGTTGCCACCAACTGCCGTTGCCAATTCTGTGTTGCCCGTGGCATTCGCATTTTGCGTCAGCGTATTGAGTGCGGCAGTGCGCGTCGTACTGGCAATATTGACTCCACCTTCCACCTGACTCAGGGTTTTGGCACCAC
The DNA here is from genome assembly GCF_019946675.1 of Pseudomonas sp. BF-B-15. Classification (NCBI taxonomy): domain Bacteria; kingdom Pseudomonadati; phylum Pseudomonadota; class Gammaproteobacteria; order Pseudomonadales; family Pseudomonadaceae; genus Pseudomonas; species Pseudomonas sp. BF-B-15. The sequence goes on along the minus strand of NZ_JAGYFZ010000076.1, from coordinate 14,486 downwards.
TCAGGGCCGCGGCGTCCACCGCATTCTGCAAGCGCGTTTTGTTCAGCATCATGTGCCCGCCGTCCAAAGCCAGTGCGGCCACCATGCCAATCATCGCCAACGCGATCACCATCAATACACTCACCGATCCTTTCTGGCGCCTTGGCGTCGCAGTGAACGGCTGCTGAATACGACGATTCATCATCAAGCCCTCATTTGCCAATACTGATGCGGATCGGCTCCGCCAAGACCTGGTGTCCAGGACCTGTTACGCCCTGTCAGCGAATGTTGACTACTTTGGTTTCGACCCCGCGGATGACGGTGACAGCCCCACCACTTTCGCCGCCGCTGCGTTGCACCACGCGTTTTGGCACCGTGGCGGTGGCCACCGTCATGACCGGTGCGACAGGCGCAACAGGTGCAACGGCCGCGATTTTTTTCTCGGAGTTCAGCGGATTGCGCAAGGTCAATTGCAGTTTCCCTTCCGTTTGCGCCGTGACCAGGGTTTCAGCCTCTGCGGTCGTCATTTCCAGCGTCACTGCACGCACCACCACCGGTTGGGTCTTGTCGGTACCTGCCGTCTGGTCCACCGCCAATACCCGCAAGTTCTCGAGGATGGTCCTGGACACGGCGCTGTTGCTGCCGGCACTGGTGGTTTTGGTCGCGAGTACATCGACCCGGTTACCCGGCAACAGGAACCCGCCCACACCGACCACATCGTCCACCCGTACCGAGATGGCACGCTTGTCTGTCGCAATCAGCGAAGCCAGGGTGCTGCCACCCAAGTGCTCACTCAGACGCGCACCGCGCACAATGTCGCCCTTCAGAATGTCGAACGTTGCGATCTTGCCCACAGCCTTTTCGCTCATGTCGAAGGCGTCTTCCGGGATCGTATCCATGGGCATGCGTACGGTCGTGACCTGCTGAGCCTCGACCATCTGCCCGAATGGAATCTCTACTGTGGCGACCACTACGCTTCGAAGGTGATCATCCGGGCTGGCATTGAGCCGGGCGCTCAGCCAGGAGTCGGCCATCCATGCAGCACCAAGGCCCATGACCAGGGAAACGCCTATCAGGGAAAGAGTACGAGAGCTCATGTCAGTATCTCCGTATCAAAGAAAGTCGAGCTGGACGAAGTAGTTGTGCCAGGCCCATTCCAACTCTTGCGGTGACAGTGGTCCGGAACCGCCCATGTAACGTTGACGATCGAGCGCCATGCTCAGGAGATCGCGGGGATGGCAAGGCACCAGAGGCATGCCTTCACTTGCATAAAGCCTTTGCAGCACATAACGCACCAGCAACTGGTCATAAGGCACGCCCAGACGCTCGCTTTCCTGACGCCAGATCTTTTCGTACTCCTCAGGCTTCAGATAACCGAATTGCAGCTTGTAGCCAATCCGACGAAGAAAGGCCTCATCGGCCAACTCCAGGGGATTGAGGTTGGTGGAAAACACCAGAATCAGATCGAACGGCAGCTCGCAATGCCGACCGCCGCCCAGGTTGAGGAAATCGCACTTCTCTTCCATCGGGACGATCCAGCGATTCAACAGCTCGGCGGGTGCCATGCGCTGACGCCCCATGTCATCGATGATGAACAGGCCATTGCTGGCCTTGAGCTGCAAAGAAGCCTGGTATTGACGGGTGTTAGTGTCATAGCGAACGTCCAGTTGCTCCATGCTCAACTCACCGCCAGTGACGACGATCGGGCGTTTGCAGCGCAGCAGTCGACGGTCGATCCCTTCGTTGAGCATCAGATTGTTCTGTTGAACGTTATCTTCGAACCGCTGATGCACTTGCGGGTCATAGATCTCGATCACGGACTCGTTGATGACGATGGCATGAGGCACCCAGATGGCCTCGGTGAACAGACGGATCAGCCGACGGCTGATGTAGGTCTTGCCAGTACCCGCGGGGCCATAAATCATAATGGCGCGCCCGGAGTTCATCGCCACACCTAACTGATCGAGCATGCTGTCGGTAAGCACTACGCCAGCAAAGGCATTGCGCATATCGTTGGCGTTGATGCGACCATGGTGAATGGTTTGCAGTTTGATCAGGGACCGGTAGGTGTCCACCGGGAAGGGTGCCGCACCGATATAGCCACTGCGCGACAAGGCATCGCGGGCGGCGCTGCGACCGCGTTCGGTCAGGCCATAACGCAGCATTTGCCCACTTGTCGATTGCGACCCCAACTGGCCAAGCACTTCGACACGACCGTCCTTGCGCAGAAACGCCAGGACTTCATCAAGTACGGCGCCGGTCAGCGCCAGGCGCTCCACCAGCCGCGGCATGTCCAGCACGCCAGCGTCATACAAGTGCTTGCATACCAACTCGCCGAGGAAACTGTCTGTCAGTCCAGTTTCGCGGATTGTGCACGGCTGGGGAGCCAGTCGTTGCACCGCGCCCCGAGCGCTGGGGTAGGCATCACTATCGACAATGATGTGCATGACTAGCCTCCGAATCCACCGGCAACCAGTTGCCAGTAGACGCTGATTAAAGTGCCTATCAATATTGCAATCGAATAAGGGAAAGGCTTGCTGGCTACTTCATCTGAAGTTGGCGCCAGATAGGCCTGCGCCTTCAGAATCAACCAATAACGTCCCAGGGTCTGAAGCAGCTGGCCGCGATACAGCACAATCAAAAAACCGCACACGCCACCGGCTATCAGGCTGAACAAGGCAGCCCACAATGCAAAATGGAAGGGTAAAAAGCTGCCGACCATGGCCATTAACTTGACGTCGCCGGCGGCCATGCCACCCAAGGCGTACATCGGCAGAAACAGTGCAAAACAGACCAGGATGCCCAACAGGCTGTCACCCAACCCGCTGACGCCACCTAAATACATTTGACCGCCCAGTCCCAGGGCAAGGCCCAACAGGACCAGCATGTTGGGAATGCGGTGGCGACGCAGATCGCTCACCACCGCCACGCCCAATAGTCCTAGCAGTAAAACAGTCATTACCAACAATTCCATGGACATGGCGCGTCCCCCCCTAACCGGGATTATCGTTAGCAGGCAGCACCTTTGACCGCTGCGCAAAGTGCTGTAATCCTGGTGTTCACCTCGGCCCCCAAAAGAATAAACATTGCGGCAACCGCTACCGTCACTAATCCACCGGCCACGGCGTATTCCACAATTGTCAGGCCATCTTCATCTTTGGCGAACTTGGTGATTGAAGTTCTGATTGTTAGCAGATTCATTTTTGTATACCTCGCTTCAGCCGTGATATGGATCAGAAAGTACGTTGGCGGGGACAGCGTGAAGTCTATTGAGTTGCCCGGTCTATCAGAGGAACTGTAAAACTGGTTGCTCTATGGATATCACCGCGCCCCACCACAACGAGTGGTTGTCATCAGCAGGCGGCACCTTTGACCGCAGCGCACAGTGCTGTGATCCTGGTGTTCACGGCGCCACCCAAAAGAATAAACATCGCGGCAACAGCTACCGTAATTAAGCCACCGGCTACCGCGTACTCCACAATGGTCAGACCATCTTCATCTTTAGCGAACTTGGCAATTGAAGTTCTGATTGTTTGCAGATTCATTTTTTAGTACCTCGTTTCAGCGGTCATACGACTCAGAAAATACATTGGCGGGGTCTGCGCGAAGTTCATTGAGTTGCCGGTCGATCAGAGAAACTGTAAAACCGGCTGCTCCGTGGATATCACCGCGCCCCACCACAGTGGGTTACTGCCATCAGCAGGCAGCGCCTTTGACCGCAGCGCACAGCGCTGTGATTCTGGTGTTCACGGCACCGCCCAAAAGAGTGAACATTGCGGCAACAGCTACCGTGATTAATCCGCCGGCCACCGCGTATTCCACAATGGTCAGACCGTCTTCGTCTTTGGCGAACTTCACTACCGAAGCCTTGATTGTTTGCATGATCATTTTGGCCACCTCACTCAAATGTTGTGTTTCTGAGGCAGAACTTTCTGTGCTGCCTGATGCAACCCTAGTCAGTAAGCAGGCATAGGCGTTAGGAGGATTTTGCACATCGTTAGGACTTTTTTGCGCAGCGGCCGGATACGGTTCATTGGCCTTTGCAGAAGTCACGAGAGGGGTAAACAAGGCATTGAAACGCAACGGCAATTGCCATTGATTCAGAAGCGACAAGTGGTTAAACCCGGGTTCGTCGACAACACACCCGCAAACACTGGGACCGGGCAGCCTTCCAGGAAACACATAGATCGAACAGATCTGTAATTCGTCGTTTTTATAAGGATTCAATCTGCAAAGTGATGGCGTATTGGCAATACTAGCGAGTAGAGAGTCAATCAGACCTGCCGAGTAGAGACATGACGTCCAATTTGACCAAAAGGCCATCGCTCCTATGGTTCGATCTGACTCATGATCGATCCACGAAAGAACTCATCGCACAGTTCGAGGGTACCTGCGACTGCAAACTGGCGAAAAACTCCGCGCTGCCCATCGGGGAACAGGCGGACATGATCTGCATGCATTTCGATCGCCCCGACACACCAGGTTTGAGGCTGTTGCTGGAGATCAAACGCAGCACACCGGGCATCCCGATCACCATGTTCACCGTGCAGCACTCAGAGGAACTGGCCGTCTGGGCCATGCGTTCCAGCGTCTGGGAATACATGGTGCTCCCGCTCTCGCTCACAGAGAAAAGTCGCTACCTGACTGCTGTAGTTCAGCTCTGCGAGCTGCGCCGAAATGTGACCGACCTGCGCAAGACGATGCTGATCGACCACTCCCCAACCCTGCCGGACAGTATCCGGCTGACCTCAGGGCACCAAAAACACCAGGCGCTGAGCAATGTCATGCTGTACATCGAACAGCACTTTCGAGACAGCATCGATCAAAGGGACTTGGCGCAGCGCTGCGGCATGACGACATTTCGCTTCAGCCGCCTGTTCAAGGAAGCCAATGGACTTGGCTTCACGGATTACATCTTGAACAAGCGCATGAACTTCGCCAAAGAGCTGCTCGACAACAGCCAGATGCCTATTACCAGCATCGGCTATGAGGCCGGCTTCAAGGATCCGTCCTACTTCGCTCGTGCCTTCAAGCAGTTCGCAAACTGCACGCCCAGTGAATACCGCTTGGCACGTCAAGTCAGAGCGACTGCAGCAGCACAACTGGCGCAGGATGAAAATATCACTGAAGCGCTCGAAAGCCTGATCGAAAGCCTCAGCGGTTGATCGGCACCCGCAAGATTGCGCCCATGCCGGGCGCACATGAAAAAGGGGCAGACTTCACAGTCCGCCCCTCGGCTTCTTACTCAAAACCGCGAAACACTGCGCATCGCATCCACCAGATACCGCATCGCAATCCGGTCGTTCTCCGACAACTCGCGATACCGCTCCACCAGTTTCAACTCCTCGGAATTAAGCCGGCGCCTTCGCCGCCCCATACCCAGGCACGGAAAGATCCCCAACATTTCAGTGATGCCTTGTACTTTCGACATGGACGATGTCCCTCTCTACGTCAAAAAGAAAACTGCAAAAACCGCATCGCCCTACCCTTTTTCAGCGGTCACCTCGTGCCAACTGAATCCCACCGGCCTGAGGGCAGAAACCGGTTATGCCCATAGAATAGGAAGTAAATTGGCGCTGAAAAGCGGTTTTTAGAGTAATTAGTCAAAAAAAGCAGAAATGCCGCATAAATCAGAAATCTCTGTGGGAAACGTTTACCGGAAATGTCTTGTTTCATAGCGGTGCCACTGCCACGCCATCAATCATTTTTGCTCTGCCACCGAACGGTTTAAGCTATTTGGCATCTGTTTAAAGTCCGTTGCGTTTGGCCGAAGGCATGTCCGAACCTCCATTTCTGATCCAGCACGTGCCAGGAACGGCGCGGGATTGTTCACGACAGGTTGTACTTATGCACCGCAGGAATTTGCTCAAAGCGTCCATGGCCATCGCTGCCTACACCGGTTTGTCCGCCTCCGGCCTGTTGGCTGCGCGGGCCTGGGCCGGTAATGGCACGGCTGACGGCGAGGCACAGGCGTTCGATTTCGAAGCCCTGAAAATCCAGGCCAAGCAACTTGCCGGCAACCGCTATCAGGACACCAAGCAAGTGCTGCCGCCGACCCTGGCGACCATGACCCCACAAAATTTCAACGCGATCCGCTACGACGGCAATCATTCGCTGTGGAAGGATCTGAAAGGTCAGCTGGATGTGCAGTTTTTCCATGTCGGCATGGGTTTCAAGCAGCCGGTGCGCATGTACAGCGTCGACCCCAAGACGCGTCAGGCGCGGGAGGTGCATTTCCGCCCTTCGCTGTTCAACTATGAAAACACCACGGTCGATACCAAGCAGCTCACGGGTGATCTGGGTTTCTCCGGGTTCAAGCTGTTCAAGGCCCCGGAACTGGACCGGCACGACGTGCTGTCTTTCCTCGGCGCCAGTTATTTCCGTGCGGTAGACGCCACTGGCCAATACGGCCTGTCGGCGCGCGGTCTGGCGGTCGATACCTACGCCAAGAAGCGTGAAGAATTCCCCGACTTCACCAAGTTCTGGTTCGAAACCCCGGACAAGGACAGCACCCGTTTCGTGGTCTACGCCCTGCTGGACTCGCCGAGTGCCACCGGTGCCTACCGTTTTGATATCGATTGCCAGGCCAGTCAGGTCGTCATGGCCGTCGACGCCCACATCAATGCGCGTACCGCCATCGAACAACTGGGCATCGCACCGATGACCAGCATGTTCAGCTGCGGCACCCACGAGCGGCGCATGTGCGACACCATCCACCCGCAGATCCACGATTCGGATCGCCTGGCGATGTGGCGTGGGAACGGCGAGTGGATCTGCCGTCCGCTGAACAACCCGGCGACCCTGCAATTCAATGCCTTCGCCGACACCGACCCGAAAGGCTTCGGCCTGGTGCAGACCGACCACGAGTTCGCCAGTTATCAGGACACCGTCGACTGGTACAGCAAGCGGCCGAGCCTGTGGGTAGAACCTACAACCGCGTGGGGCGAAGGCTCTATCGATCTGTTGGAAATTCCTACAACCGGCGAAACCCTGGATAACATCGTCGCGTTCTGGACCCCGAAGAAACCGGTCGCTGCCGGTGATTCCCTGAACTACGGCTACAAGCTGTACTGGAGCGCTTTGCCGCCGGTCGGTACGCCGCTGGCGCGGGTCAACGCGACCCGTTCGGGCATGGGCGGCTTCACTGAAGGTTGGGCGCCGGGCGAGCATTACCCGCCAGTCTGGGCGCGCCGGTTTGCGGTGGACTTCACCGGCGGCGGGCTGGATCGCTTGCCGCAAGGTACGGGCATCGAACCGGTGGTGACGTGCTCCAACGGCCAGGTCAAGGATTTCAACGTGCTGGTGCTGGATGACATCAAGGGCTACCGGATTACCTTTGACTGGTTCCCGACCAATGACAGTGTGGCCCCGGTGGAGCTGCGGTTGTTTATTCGCACCAATGACCGGACGTTGAGCGAGACCTGGTTGTATCAGTATTTCCCGCCGGCGCCGGAGAAGCGTAAGTACACCTGAGTTTGAAGGGTTGTCTGGGCGGGCCCTTTCGCGGGCAAGTCGGATCGCCGCACCGCTCGCTCCTACAGGTTAGTGTCGAACGAGGATGATGGGCTCGACATAAATTTGTAGGAGCGAGGCTTGCCCGCGAAGATGGCCTGACAGCCAACAAAAATCCCAGCACAGAAACGCAAAAGCCCCGATCACATCGATCGGGGCTTTTTGTTTTCACAACGCTACTCAGTCACGCAAATCCGACTCATGAATCGGCTGATCCCGATGCGTCGCGCGTTGATACTGCGCCGGCCAGATGGCCTTGTGTCCACCCAAATCATCATCCGCATGCAATGGCCAGTACGGGTCGCGCAGCAGCTCACGGGCGAGGAAGATAATGTCCGCCTGACAGGTGCGCAGAATGTGCTCGGCCTGGGCCGGCTCGGTGATCATTCCTACGGTGCCGGTGGCGATGCCTGACTCCTTGCGTACTCGTTCGGCGAAGCGGGTTTGATAACCGGGGCCTGTAGGAATTTCCGCGTTGACCGCCGTGCCGCCCGACGACACATCGATCAGGTCCACGCCCAAATCTTTGAGGCGACGCGCCAGTTCAACGGTTTCATCCGGATTCCAGCCGTCTTCCACCCAATCGGTGGCCGAGACCCGTACGAACACCGGCAATTCCTCAGGCCACACCGCACGCACCGCTTCGGTGACTTGCAGTACCAGCCGAATTCGATTCTCGAACGAACTACCGTATTGATCGCGCCGCTGATTGCTCAAGGGCGATAGAAATTGATGCAACAGGTAACCATGGGCCGCGTGAACTTCGACGACTTTGAAACCGGCGATCAGCGCCCGTTTCGCTGAATCAACGAACGCCTGGATGACCTCGGCAATTTCACTCTCATTCAGCTGCTTCGGTGGTGTGTGCTGTGGGTCGAACGCAATGGGCGAAGGACCGACCGGCGTCCAGCCGCCATCTTCAGGTTTGACGCTACCGTGCTTGCCGATCCACGGCCGATGGGTGCTGGCCTTGCGCCCGGCGTGGGCCAGTTGAATACCGGCGACAGCGCCTTGGGCGGCGATGAAACGCGTGATGCGTTGCAGGGGTTCGATCTGTTCGTCATTCCACAAGCCGAGGTCTTCGGCGGTAATGCGTCCATCGGCGGTCACCGCCGTGGCTTCAGTAAAAACCAGACCGGCCCCACCGACAGCACGGCTACCGAGATGGACCAGGTGCCAGTCATTGGCCAAGCCATCGACACTCGAATACTGGCACATCGGTGACACCGCGATGCGGTTGAGCAGGGTCAATTGGCGAAGGGTATAGGGTTCAAGCAGCAGACTCATGGGGCACCTCTCGAATCAGTGGGCAGGCTCCAGGGTTCTGTTTGAAAGTCGACGAGTGACAGGAAAAAGGTGCAGCACCCGCCCCCGCGGGCAAAAAATTCGACAAGACGTCACAAGGAAAATCAAGCAGTGCTTAGAGCCTAGTCGACATTGACGGTTGAGGGAGGGTTCCGAGAGATTCGTCGTGAGGGACATCGCCTTCGCGGGCAAGCCTCGCTCCTACAGCGATAGCGTCAACGCGGTTCTATGTGAGCAATCATCAACTGGACCGTCTCATTCCCGCGAAACTCGTTAAGGTCGAGTTTGTAGGCCAGTTCCACCCATTTGATGGTCGGGTTCGGCCAGATATCGCGGTCGATTCCAAAAGCGATGCCGTCCAGCTTCACCGAACCGCATTCACTTCTCAGCACCACTTTGAGGTGCCGTTCGCCAACAACCCGCTGTTCGACCAACTGGAACACACCATGGAACAACGGCTCCGGGAAGTGTTGCCCCCAAGGACCGGCATGCCGCAAAGCACGGGCCAGTTCGAGGTGAAATTCTTCGACCGCTAAAGTCCCGTCCGACAGCAGTCGCCCGGTCAGGTCTTCTTCACGTAATTGCCTACGCACTTCAGCGTCAAAGGCTTCGGCGAACAGCGGAAAATTCGCTTCCGGCAAGGTCAAGCCTGCCGCCATGGCATGGCCGCCGTACTTGCTGATCAAATTTGGGTGCTGAGCCGCCACCACGCTCAAGGCGTCACGAATATGGAAGCCCTGCACCGAACGCCCCGAGCCCTTGAGCATGCCATCGCCTGCATCGGCAAAGGCGATGGTCGGACGGAAATAGCGCTCTTTCATACGCGAGGCGAGGATGCCGATGACACCCTGGTGCCACTCGGGATCGAACAGGCACAGGCCGAACGGCATCGATTCCACCGGCAAATCCTTGAGCTGGGCCAGCGCCTCGCGCTGCATGCCCTGCTCGATGGATTTGCGGTCCTGGTTCATGCCGTCCAGCTGGATAGCCATTTCCCGAGCGAGCCCGGCATCTTCGGTGAGCAGGCATTCGATGCCCAGGCTCATGTCATCCAGGCGCCCCGCCGCGTTCAGGCGCGGGCCGACAATGAACCCCAGATCCGTAGACGTGATGCGCGCATGATCACGCTTCGCCACTTCGAGGATCGCCTTGATCCCCGGCCGCGCACGTCCGGCGCGGATTCGCTCGAGGCCTTGGTGGACGAGAATCCGGTTGTTGGCGTCCAGCGGCACCACGTCGGCGACGCTGCCGAGGGCCACCAGGTCCAGCAACTCGCCGATGTTCGGCTGCGGCCTGCTCTCGTACCAGCCGAGGCTGCGCAGACGCGCGCGCAGGGCCATCAGCACGTAGAAGATCACCCCGACGCCGGCGAGTGCCTTGCTCGGAAAACCACAGCCTGGCTGGTTGGGATTGACGATGGCATCGGCCAGCGGCAATTCATCGCCCGGCAAGTGGTGGTCGGTGACCAGCACGTTGAGGCCAGCCTTTTTCGCCGCGGCCACGCCTTCAACGCTGGAGATGCCGTTGTCCACGGTGATCAGCAGCTGCGGCGTGCGGGTCAGCGCCACCTCAACGATTTCAGGCGTAAGGCCGTAGCCATACTCAAATCGGTTCGGCACCAGATAATCAACGTGAGCCGCGCCCAGCAGGCGCAAGCCCAACATGCCCACGGTACTGGCCGTCGCGCCGTCGGCGTCGAAGTCGCCGACGATCAGAATCCGCTGACGCTGCTCCAGCGCGGTCACCAGCAAATCCACCGCGGCATCGATGCCCTTGAGCTGCTGGAACGGAATCAGCCGCGCCAGGCTCTTGTCCAGTTCAGCCTCTGAAACCACGCCCCGCGCCGCGTACAGACGGGTCAGCAGCGGCGGCAGGTCACCGAGGAATGGCAGGGTGTCGGGCAACAGGCGAGGTTCGATGCGCATGGGGTGACAGGTACTTCTCTTGAATACGTAGGATAAAACCGGATGACGTGGCGAAAAATCAGCCGCGTTCGCCGCTCAGCCACTGCAACTGGACTTCGTGCTGACCGCGGTCGTCGGTGACGAAAATCGTCCCTTCGCTGATCATCACGTCCCACTTGATAACGCGCGGCATGTCTTTGGCCAGGGTTTCCAGGACTTCCTGCGGCACAGCAGCGATGTGCACGTTTTTCAGGTTCTTGATCGCCGGGATCACTTTGGTTTCCCAGACGCGCAAGCTGCCATAGGCCAGCAGGCTGGTGCGCTCGGTGCGACGCGAGCACCACGTCAGGCGATCGGCATCGGGCTGGCCGACTTCGATCCAGTGCAGGACGCGATCATCCAGGCTCTTTTCCCACAGGGCGGGTTCATCCACGTCTGACAGACCACGGCCAAACGACAGCTGCTCGTTGTACCAGAAGGCGTAGGCCAGCAGCCGCACGGTCATGCGCTCTTCGGTTTCCGAAGGGTGACGGGCGATGGTCTGCTTCACCGTCTCGTAAACGCTGCGGTCGAGGTCGGTAAGGTTCAGTTCAAACTTGTAGGTCGTGGACGGCTGGGCCATGAACGGGCTTCTTGATACGTGGAAAGGCGGCAAGTCTAACCGATGCGGCAGGCTTCGCGGCCATCAACCTTGAGCGACTGACGGCGGGCTGTGCTAAAACGCTCTATCAGCCAAGCCTTTGTCCTACAGGATCCAGCATGCCGTTCACCGCCAAACCCCTCTCAGGTCTGAAAGTCATCGAATTGGGCACGTTGATCGCCGGGCCGTTTGCCTCGCGCATTTGCGGCGAATTCGGTGCCGACGTCATCAAGATCGAATCCCCCGACGGTGGTGATCCGTTGCGCAAATGGCGCAAGTTGTATGAAGGCACGTCGCTGTGGTGGTTCGTTCAGGCACGCAACAAGAAGTCCCTGACCTTGAACCTGAAACACCCGGACGGCCTGGCAATCCTGAAAAAGCTGCTCAGTGAAGCGGACATCCTCATCGAGAATTTTCGCCCCGGCGTGCTGGAAAAGCTCGGTCTGGGTTGGGACGTCTTGCACGCACTGAACCCGAAACTGGTGATGGTGCGCCTTTCGGGTTTCGGCCAGACCGGGCCGATGAAGGATCAACCAGGTTTTGGTGCGGTCGGTGAATCCATGGGCGGCCTGCGCTACATCACCGGGTTTGAGGACCGACCGCCGGTACGCACCGGGATTTCCATCGGCGACTCGATTGCGGCGCTCTGGGGCGTGATCGGTGCGCTGATGGCTTTGCGTCATCGCGAGGTCAATGGCGGCCAGGGTCAAGTGGTCGATGTGGCGCTGTACGAAGCGATCTTCGCCATGATGGAAAGCATGGTCCCGGAGTTCGACGTGTTCGGCTTCATTCGCGAACGCACCGGCAACATCATGCCCGGCATCACGCCCTCCTCGATCCACACCAGCGCCGACGGCAAACATGTGCAGATCGGCGCCAATGGCGATGCGATTTTCAAACGATTCATGCTGATCATCGGCCGTGAAGACCTGGCCAACGACCCGGCGCTGGCCAGCAATGACGGGCGTGACAGCCGTCGCGACGAGATTTATGGGGTGATTGATCGCTGGGTCAATGCGCTGCCGCTGGACACCGTCATCGAGCAGTTGAATCAGGCTGAGGTCCCCGCCAGCCGGATCTTCAGCGCCGAAGACATGTTCAGTGATCCGCAGTACCTGGCTCGGGAAATGTTCCTGAAGGCTAAGCTGCCGGACGGCAAAGATTTCAAGATGCCGGGAATTGTGCCGAAACTCTCAGAGACACCCGGCAGTTCGCAATGGGTCGGGCCGCAGTTGGGCGAACACAATGCGCAGGTACTCAACGATCTTGGCTACGACAAGGAACAGATCGCAAAGCTGCGTGAAGACGGGGCCATCTAAGCTGAAACGCCTGCTTTCGCTGCTCATCACAGACTGCCTGTCGCACGGCAGGAGGGTGATGTGCGCGCTCGCGGCGACAGCCTTGCTCATCGGTCCGACCTCGTCGGCGATGGCGCAGCCCAAGGAAACCATGATCTGGCTGTTGCGGGATCTGCCACCGCTGACGATTTTCGAAGGACCGAAAAAGGGCCTGGGCGTCATCGACCAACTGTTGCCGCTGTTGATCGCCGGCATGCCGCAATACGAACACACCTTGATGCGAGTCAACCGTGCTCGCGCCTTGCAAATGCTCCACGAGCCGTCCCTTACCTGCGATGCGGCGCTGAACCGGAGCAAGGAACGCGAACGCTGGATCGCGTTTTCCATTCCGGTGTTTCGGGCCATGAGTAACGGCGTGGCCGTAAGGCGCGTTGACCGTGAGACGCTTGCCCCCTTCATCCAGGACGGTGAACTGGACTTGGCGGCCTTCCTGGCGAGCGGCGGCGAGAAGTTGGGCATTATCGCCGAGCGTAACTACGGTGATTACCTCGACGCGCTGCTCAAACAGGCACCACCTGACTCGCTGACCCCGCACTACGGCAACGACGCCTTGGGCAGCCTGTTGCAGATGCAACGCCTGGGGCGCTTGCGGCTGCTGTTGGGATACCGCCCGGAAATCCGCTATCAGGCCCAACAGCAAGGGATCGCCGAGGATGAATTGCAGTTCTACCCGATTCGCGGCGCCGAGAAATTCTTGTCCGGTTACATCGGCTGCACCGACACGCCCAAAGGCCGGCAGGCGATTGTCGAGATCAATCAATTGCTGCGCAAAATGCCCCACGATCGCTTGAGCGAGGCGTACGCCGCGTGGCTCGACCCGGAAAGTCGCGATGCCTATCTGGAGGAATCCAGGAAGTATTTCGAGCAACAGGCGCTGGAATGACAAATCGCGGGCAAAAAGAAACCCCGAGAAGTGGGGAGACATCTCGGGGTTAAACGTGGTCTAAAAAAAGACCAGTGGCAGCACGACTACAAGCACCGGAGCACAATGCTTGATCCTGCTGTTACATGCTCTGACTTACCTTGGCCCGGGAAGGTTCCCACAAAAGACAATTCAATTACGGCTGGCCACGACCTTGTCCTGTGCAGCGTTGCGCAACGCCGCGATAACACAGGGTTCCAGGCGTCCTTCGGCAATCATCAGATCGCGATGCAAGCCGTCGACCACATCCGTGAGCAGACGTTTGTCGGTCAGTTGGGCCTGATTGAACTCCCGCTCGACCACGATGGCGCCGGTCGTGCCCTTCAGTGTCACCAGGCATTCGCCGTGGGCGCCTGAGGGGGTCAACGTTACCTGGTACGGGCTCAGAGCCTCACCGAGCAATAGATTGATACTTTCCATCTCGATCACCACTCAATAGTCCGAAAACAAAGTGCCTGGGGCGTGTTCACATTAAGTGACCATTGGCCCGAGAAGAAAGTTCTGGATTCCAGGTGCAGGCGCGTCGGCGTCTCTGGTGGGTAGAGCATGCATGGGGTAGATGACAGGTTTGTGTATGGCTTGGGTTTTGGTGGTTGGTTGGGATTGGGATCGGGTGAATATCCGTTTCTTCGGTGAGGGCGGCTATTGGTTTCGCCCTTACGGCGAGTCACTTGGAAGAGCCCCAAGTAACCAAGGGCTCTTGCCCCTTTCGTTCGGTGCCTCGCTAATGCTCGGCATACCCTCGCTCCGGTCCTGCTCCGTGGGCCCGCCGCCATCGGCCATCCATGGCCGGGGGCGGCTAACCCGGCATCCATGCCGGGTTGCCCACTACGCAGAACCTCCACTCGGCCTCTCGAGGGGGCGAC
>NZ_JAGYFZ010000075.1:0-30382 GCF_019946675.1 Pseudomonas sp. BF-B-15 | reverse complement strand
GTGTCAGTGCCATCAATGCGGAATGACACACCGCGATCGCCAGCAAGCCGGCTCCTACAGGGGATCTGTGTTGCATCTGTGGAACGGGACTGTTGCAAAGTGTGTCTAGACTCTCACTGTCCCCATTGAGTGAAAAACAATGACAACGCCAATCGCTTCAACCGCGCTATACACCGGCGAAGAGCGCAGCAAACGGATCTTCGCGATTGTCGGCGCCTCGTCCGGCAACCTCGTCGAATGGTTCGACTTCTACGTCTACGCCTTTTGCGCGATCTATTTCGCCCCTGCCTTTTTCCCGTCCGATAACCCGACGGTGCAGTTGGTCAACACCGCGGGCGTGTTTGCCGCCGGGTTCCTGATGCGCCCGATTGGCGGCTGGATTTTCGGTCGCGTCGCGGACAAGCACGGGCGCAAGAATTCGATGCTGATATCGATTCTGATGATGTGCTTCGGTTCGTTGCTCATCGCCTGCCTGCCGACCTACAAGGACATCGGCGTCTGGGCGCCGATCATGCTGCTGTTCGCCCGTTTGCTCCAGGGCCTGTCGGTGGGCGGCGAATACGGCACCACCGCCACCTACATGAGCGAAGTGGCGCTCAAGGGCCAGCGCGGTTTCTTCGCCTCGTTCCAGTACGTGACGCTGATCGGCGGGCAGTTGCTGGCGGTGTCGCTGGTGGTGGTGCTGCAACAGTTCCTCACCGAGGATGACCTGCGTGCCTACGGCTGGCGGATTCCGTTCGTGGTCGGTGCCATGGCGGCATTGGTTTCGCTGTACCTGCGTCGTTCGCTGAAAGAAACCACCAGCAAGGAAATGCGCGAGAACAAGGACGCCGGCAGCATCCGCGCGCTGTTCCGCGACCATAAGGCCGCGTTCATTACCGTGCTCGGTTACACCGCCGGCGGCTCGCTGATTTTCTACACCTTCACCACGTACATGCAGAAGTACCTGGTGAACACCGCCGGCATGCATGCCAAGACCGCCAGCTACATCATGACCGGCGCGCTGTTCCTTTATATGTGCATGCAGCCGATCTTCGGCATGCTCTCGGACAGGATCGGCCGCCGGAGTTCGATGCTGTGGTTTGGCGCACTCGGCACGCTGTGCACCGTGCCGATTCTGCTCAGCCTGAAAAGCGTCACCAGTCCGTTCCTGGCCTTCGTGCTCATTACCCTGGCGCTGGCGATTGTCAGTTTCTACACCTCGATCAGCGGTCTGGTAAAAGCCGAAATGTTCCCGCCTGAGGTACGTGCATTGGGTGTTGGCCTGGCTTACGCGGTGGCGAATGCAATATTCGGTGGTTCAGCGGAGTATGTAGCCTTGAGCCTCAAAGCGGTCGGCATGGAAAACTCCTTCTACTGGTACGTGACGTTGATGATGGCGATAGCGTTTCTGTTCAGCCTGCGTCTGCCCAAACATGCGAAGTATCTAGAAAACGACCTTTGATCCACACCCGCGGGCCCAAGCGGCCCGCGCCTCCAGGGACTGTTTATGAACCAGCGACCGGGCAATCAATTGTTCGATGCCTATTTCACTGCGCGCGATATGCGCGAGGTGTTTTGCGATCAGGGCCGGGTTCAGGCCATGCTCGATTTCGAAGCGGCGCTGGCCCGCGCCGAAGCGCATGTCGGGTTGATTCCGCAGATGGCGGTGGCACCTATCGAAGCGGCTTGCCGCGCCGGGCACTACGATTTCGCCGCCCTCGGCGAGGCGATTGCCACGGCCGGTAATTCGGCGATTCCACTGGTGAAGGCGTTGGGCAAACAGATCGCGACCACCGATGCCGACGCCGAGCGCTATGTGCATCTGGGCGCCACCAGCCAGGACGTGATGGACACCGGCCTGGTGCTGCAATTGCGCCGGGCGCTGGAACTGATTGAGAGCGATCTGGCGCAACTGGGCGAAACCCTTTCAACGCAAGCCCAGCGTTATGTCGCCACGCCGTTGGCCGGTCGCACTTGGTTGCAGCACGCAACGCCGGTCACCTTGGGCATGAAGATCGCCGGTTGGCTGGGCGCCGTCACCCGCAGCCGTCAACGCCTGCAAGAACTCAAACCACGCCTGCTGGTGCTGCAATTCGGCGGCGCCTCCGGGACCCTCGCGGCCCTCGGTGCGCAAGCGTTGCCGATTGCCGACGCGCTGGCCACGGAGCTGCACCTGACGTTGCCCGACCAACCGTGGCACACGCAACGCGACCGCCTGGTGGAGTTCGGTTCGGTGCTGGGATTGATCGCCGGCAGCCTCGGCAAGCTCGGTCGCGACATCAGCCTGTTGATGCAGACTGAAGCGGGCGAAGTGTTCGAACCCTCGGCGCCGGGCAAGGGCGGTTCGTCGACCATGCCGCACAAACGCAACCCGGTGGGCGCCGCCGTGCTGATCGGCGCTGCAACACGGGTTCCCGGTCTGCTCTCGACCCTGTTCAGTGCCATGCCGCAAGAGCACGAGCGCAGCCTCGGCCTGTGGCATGCCGAGTGGGAAACCCTGCCGGAGATTTGTTGCCTGGTGTCCGGCAGCCTCAAGCAGGCATTGCTGGTGGCAGACGGACTGGAAGTGGACGCCGAGCGCATGGCCCGCAACCTCGACCTGACCCAAGGCCTGGTGCTGGCCGAAGCGGTGAGCATCGTCCTTGCGCAACGGGTCGGCCGCGACACCGCGCATCATTTACTGGAGCAGTGCTGCAAGCGCGCAGTGGCCGAGCAACGGCATTTGCGCGCAGTGCTGGGCGACGAGCCGCACGTGACCGCCGAGCTCTCGGCCGCTGAACTCGATCATCTGCTGGACCCCGCTCACTACCTCGGACAGGCCCGTACCTGGGTCGAGCGAGCGGTGGCTGAACATTCTGCGTTAACTGCCTGAAGGAGACTGCTGTGGCTTTCGTACAACTCGCCGAGGGCGAACTGCACTACCAAATTGAAGGGCCGCACTTCGATGGCCCGGTCGATGCGCCGGTGCTGGTGCTGTCCAACTCGCTGGGCACCGACCTGCACATGTGGGACGCGCAAATTGCTGCGTTCACCGAGCATTTCCGCGTGCTGCGTTTTGATACCCGTGGCCACGGCAAATCCCTGGTCACGCCGGGGCCCTACAGCATCGGACAATTGGGCCGAGACGTGCTGGCGCTGCTGGATGCGTTGCACATTGAGAAGGCGCATTTCTGTGGTCTGTCGATGGGTGGCCTGATCGGCCAGTGGCTGGGCATCAATGCCGGTGATCGATTGAACAAACTGGTGGTGTGCAACACCGCCGCGAAAATCGGCGACCCGTCGATCTGGAACCCGCGCATCGAGACCGTGCTGCGTGACGGCGCGGCGGCGATGGTTGCGCTGCGCGATGCATCGATTGCGCGCTGGTTTACCCCGGACTTTTCCGAGGCCAATCCGGCGGCGGCGAAACGGATTACCGACATGCTCGCGGCCACTTCGCCACAAGGTTACGCAGCCAATTGCGCTGCCGTGCGCGATGCCGATTTCCGTGATCAGTTGTCCTCGATCAAAGTGCCGCTGCTGGTGATCGCCGGCACCGAAGACGCGGTCACGCCGCCGTCCGGTGGGCACTTCATCCAGGAACATGTGGCAGGTGCCGAGTACGCCGAGTTCTACGCGGCGCACCTGTCCAACGTACAGGCGGGCGATGCGTTCAGTGAGCGCGTTCTCGCTTTTTTGCTGGGTCATTGAGGGGGAAATCCGTGGACGAGAAACAACGTTACGACGAGGGCATGAACGTCCGTCGCGCAGTCCTCGGCGACGCCCATGTCGACCGCAGCCTGAACGCGCTGACCGAGTTCAATTCGGAGTTTCAGGAGATGATCACCCGCCATGCGTGGGGCGACATCTGGACCCGACCTGGCCTGCCGCGCCATACCCGCAGCCTGATCACCATCGCCATGTTGATCGGCATGAACCGTGAGGGTGAACTCAAACTGCACCTGCGTGCCGCCGCCAACAATGGCGTGACCCGTGGCGAGATCAAGGAAGTGATCATGCAGAGCGCCATCTATTGCGGCATCCCGGCGGCGAATGCGACGTTTCATTTGGCCGAGTCGGTTTGGGATGAGTTGGGCGTCGAGTCCCGGGAATAATGTTCGCGATTTGCGGTGCATGAATTGACGCTTTCGCGGGCAAGCCTCACTCCTACAGAGGTTGTGATAATCCTGTAGGAGCGAGGCTTGCCCGCGAAGGCAATGTCATGTGTTACACCGTCGCGACGATGAATATGCGCTTGAACGGAAACAGCGTTCGCCCGTCGCTCTCCGGCGGGTAATGCGCGTGTACGCGCATCAGGTAGTGGTAAATGAAGCGTGCCTGTTCGTCGGGCTTGAGTCCCTGCATCACTGGTCGCAGCGCCGAGACCTTGACCCAGTCATAGATCGGCGATTGGCCGCAGACCACCTGCAATTGCTCGGTCTCCCAGATGTCCAGGGTGTCAGTGATCGGGGCGAGCAAGCGGTAGTAATCTTCCAGCGACAAGAGCGTTCGTGCGGCCATGGCCTCGCGCAGCTGCGCCGTGCCTAACGGTTGGCCGCAAGCCCCCGCGTCTTCCAGCGTGTCGAGCACCAGCCGATACCACAACGCATCCCGCCAGTCGGGCATGTGCGCTGCCAGGCATCCACCTGGATTGAGCTGCCTGAGCAGTCGCGGCAGCAGTTGATGGTGATCCTTGATGAAGTGCAAAACGGCGGCGGCGAACAGCAGGTCTGCTGGCTGTTCGGGCTGCCAGTCGAGCAGGTCACACTGTTTCCATGACGCCTTGATGGGCAGAAGGCGGGCTTCGTCGAGCATTTGTCCGGAGCTGTCGATACCCTGCAACTGCGCGCGAGGCCAACGCTTGGCCAACAGTTGCGTGGCGATGCCGGTGCCGCACCCCAGGTCATAAATGCGTTGGGGCGATTTGAGTTCGACACGACCGAGCAATTCATTCACCGGTCGTTGCCTGAGGCGCGAAAACTGCTGGTACGCCTTGGCGTCCCAGTGCGTGCAGGCGCTCCCTGCCTTATCAAGTTTGACGCTCATGAGGTGGTCCTCTCTGGCGGTTACAGTTGTCTTCCGATGACGTTCAGGGTTTTCAGGACAACCGCCACACCTTTGCGCGTGTCCGGCTCGTTCAGCAGTTTTATCAAGGCGTAGACCCCCGGTGGTTCCGGGGCGGCGGCGACTTCGGCACGGGCCATGCGCACGGCGTTACTGACGGTCCAGGTGGCCGCCGTAGCGTTTTCGAACAACCGCGCCAGTTTTTCCACCATGGCCGCGTCCAGCAGGTCGACCATGTCCGAGGTCAACGAGAGCAAATCGACAAGGTTATCCAGTCGCCCGCCATCGATCAGCGGCTGCAGTTTTGCCATCAAGGCAACGAGTCCCTCCGACCTGTCGGCCGTGGCGATGGCGAGGGTTTCATCTGTCAGGTTTGTCATTGCATTTTCCTCCCCTAGCCCGTCACAGCATGCCCCGGGCAATCATCCAGTACAGGCCATGATTGAAGCCGTGTCTGAGCAGGCCACCGAGTTTGGTCGGTGGAGTTGGCTGAACGTCGCGCTTGAAGTTGTACCAAAGCGGCATGCCGGCATAGAAGCCCATTTGCGCGACGGCCTGAACCCGTCCGTCGTAGACATCGATGGGACCACCAAGGCGGATTTCAGCGGCAATGTTGTTGGCGATCACCGGTGCCTGGTTATGGCACGCGCCTCCGGCCTTGCTCACCGGCAAATCGACGGTGTCACCGATCACGTAGACGTTTTCCAGGCCGTAGACTTGCAGGGATTCATGGTTGGTGGGCAGCCAGCCTTCGTTGTTGGGCGCTTGTGACGCTCCGGACTCCAGCACGGCATCCACGGCGCGGATCGGCGGCGTTGCCATCAGTATGTCGAAAGGCTGCGCGTCGCCTTCTGCGGAGTAGGCGATTTTGCTGTCCGGATCGACACGGTCCAGTGTGAACCCACGCTGAAAACGGATGTTTTTCTGCTCGAAAATACTCGGCAGAATTTCCCCTGTCGGTCGTTGCAGGAACAGGCAGTTGCGCAGTAACTGAGCGGTTGTCGGGTAGGTGTAGATAATTTCCACCTGGTCTCGCACACCTCTACGCCGCAAATAATCATCAAGCATCAAGGTGGTTTCGACGGGTGCGATGCCGCATTGATGCGGCACGTTGGGCGTTTGCGGGAAGGACACGGTTATGAATATCCGGCCTTTTTTAATGGTGCTCAGCTTCTGCGCCAGTTGCCGGGCCGGGTCGTATTGATAGAAGTGGTCGCCAGCTTCTTTCAAACCTTCGATACGTTCCGGGGCAGGGACGCAACCGGTGGCGATGACCAGAAAATCGTAATCGTAGACTTTGCCGCTGCGGGTCTTGAGGCGTTGCCCAGGGAAATCAAAACGCGTCACTTCTTCAACGTTGAAGGTGATTTCCGGGCGCAACAATGAGCGTTCCGGGCGCTTGAGTTCTTCCTGAAAAAACAGGTTGAACGCCACGTACATGAACGCAGGTTTGTAGTAGTGATCGGGGGAGTTGGACAGCAGGGTAATCAGGACTTCGCCGCGCAGGATTTCTGGATACAGCTTGTTGACCAGTTGATTGGCCAGCATGGTTCCACCGACGCCGCCACCGACGATAACTATTCGCTTGCTCATACCTGACCTCCGTGGTCATGGCAGCTTCGCGTACAGCATCCGGAGATAACGGAAGAAAATGGGGGCTCCTACATCAGGCTGGAGAACTTGAACGCCTTGATGACTGTATCTGCGGTTCAATAATTCGCCAGTTCATCGCGACCAGCGGTCAGCGCCAGCGTTTCCCGCAATGGGCAACGCTGGCGCTGAGGCTTACAACAAACTGATCGGGTAGCTGATGATCAACCGGTTCTCGTCGAACTCGTTGTTGCTGTAGTCGCGGCGCATGGTCGAGTTGCGCCATTTGACGTTCAGGTCCTTCAGCGCACCGCTTTGTACGGTGTAGCCCAGTTCACTCTCGCGGCCCCATTCCTTGCCGTCGGTGATGGTGCCGGTGTGTACGTTTTCGCCGCTGATGTAGCGGTTCATCAGGGTCAGGCCCGGTACACCGAGCGCAACGAAGTTGTAGTCGTGACGCACCTGCCAGGATTTTTCCCGCGCGTTGTCATAGCTGGAGTTGTAGCTGTCGTTGGCCAGTGTGCCGCCGCTGGTGCCGTTGACCCGCATCCAGGCGCTGTCGCCGGTGAGTTTTTGCAGGCCGACGTAGAAGGTGTTGCCGCCGTACTTGGCGGAAAGCATTCCCGACCAGGTCTTGTTGTCCAGATCGCCGGCGCGGGCGCTACCGTCTTCTTTGCCATAGAAGAAACCGAGGTTGGCGCCCAGGGTCCAGTCGCCGACGGGTTGGCTGTGGGTCAGGTTGACGAATTGCTGGCTGTAGATGTCCTTGAGTTCGGCGTTCCACAGGCCGATCTGGGTGCGTTTCTCGTTGAACAGGTATTCGCCGCCCTGGAAGTTGAAGCGGTCGGAGGTGAACGCCGCTTTGCCGGTCATCGACATGTCGTTCATGCTGCTGTCGTCACGCGGGCTGTTCTGGCGGAACTGGCCGCCGTAGAGCGTCAGGCCGTTGATTTCCTTTGAGGTGATCTGACCGCCACGGAAGGTTTGTGGTAGCGAGCGCCCATCGTCCGAACGCAGGATCGGCAGCACCGGCATCCATTCGCCGACCTTCACTTCGGTCTGCGACAGCTTGGCCTTGAACGCCACGTTGGTGCGACCGAAGTTGTCCGCCGGGCGACCATCGTGGTCCAGCGGCAGCAACTGCGTACCGCCGGTGCCTTTACCGCCGTCGAGTTTTACCGAGTACAGCCCCAGCACATCCATGCCGAAGCCGACGGTGCCTTGGGTGAACCCGGATTTGGCGTCGAGGATGAAACTTTGCGTCCACTCTTCAGCCTTGCCCTGTGCCTTGGTCGGGTTGGTGAAGTTGCGGTTGATGTAGAAGTTGCGCAGGTTCAGGTTGACCTTGGCCCCTTCGACAAAACCCGCCTCTTCGGCCGTGGCGGGCAGGGCGGCGCCGGCCAGTGCGAGGGCGATCAGGCTGGGAACGAAATAAGTGGAAGGCGTCATGGGCTCGGTCTCTCTAATTCTTGGAGATGAAACGGGGCGATGCCGCAACCGTCCGGTTGCAGACAAAAAGATTCGAATTCAAATGAAACGGGGCGAGATCAGCCGGACAGGGCGGGGCGCGGGGGCATGGTGTCGAACCTGTTGTTATTGGTTTTGTGTGGCGAATGGTGCGGGGAATGAACTGGATGGTTCAATTGGTAAAAGCGGGTTTTGGGCGATTATCGAACGCAAGATGACTGATTTTTGTGTTGTCTGTTCCGGCCCCTTCGCGGGCAAGCCTCGCTCCTACGGGTTAGCGTGGTTCATACATTTTGTGATCGACACGCAACCTGTAGGAGCGAGGCTTGCCCGCGAAGGGGCCTGCATTGCCAACAAACCTTTTCCAGCAGACAACAAAAAGCCCACCAAACGGTGGGCTTCGTGTTTACAGCAACTCGATCAGAACAACTTCAGCTTCGGCGCTTCTTCTTTCAGCGGTTCGACTTTCGCAGTCTGCTCGTTCCAGCCACCGCCCAGTGCCTTGTACAGATTCACGGCGCTGGTCAGTTGCGCCAGGCGGTCGGTGATCAGTGCCTGTTGGGCACTGAACAGCTGACGCTGGGCATCGAGGAAGGTCAGGTTGCTGTCGACGCCAATGCGATAACGACGCTCGGCCAGACGGTAGTAGTCCTGGTTGGCGGTGACGAAATCACGCTGGGCCTGCAACTGCTCGGTGTAGGTCTGGCGGGCGGCCAGGCCGTCGGCGACTTCCTGGAAGGCCGTTTGAATGGACTTCTCGTAGTTCGCCACGCCGATGTCTTTCTGGATTTTCGAGTAATCCAGGCTGGCGCGCAGGCTGCCGGCGTTGAAGATCGGCAGGTTGATTTGCGGCTGGAACAACCACGTGCCCGAACCACCCTTGAACAGGCCGGACAGGTCTGGGCTCAACGTACCGGCATTGGCGGTGAGGCTGATGCTCGGGAAGAACGCTGCGCGCGCCGCGCCGATGTTGGCGTTGGCTGCTTTCAGGTTGTATTCGGCTTGCAGAATGTCCGGACGACGTTGCAGCAGGTCCGACGGCAGGCCAGGCGGTACGTCGCTCAGCAAATCGTCAGACAGCGGCCTGGCTTCTCGCAGATTGGCCGGGATACCGGTGCCGAGCAGCAGCACCAGGCTGTTTTCATCCTGGGCGACCTGGCGGGTGTAACGGGCCAGTTGCGCACGGGCGTTTTCTACCGAGGTGCGCGACTGCGCCAGGTCCAGCGCCGAGGCTACGCCCACTTCGTTGCTGCGCGCGGTGAGCTTGTAGCTCTCCTCGAACGCAGCGAGGGTGTCCTGAGTCAGCTTGCGCAGCTCTTTATCGGCCTGCCAGGTCAGGTAGGCATTCGCCACGCTGGCCACCAGGCTGATTTGTGTGCTGCGACGGCCTTCTTCGGTGGCGAAGTACTTCTGCAGGGCTTCTTCGTTCAGGCTGCGAACCCGACCAAACAGGTCGAGTTCATAGGCGCTGATGCCGACGGTGGCCGAGTAGGAACTGGTGATGCCCGCCTGACCGGTCTGTGAAGCGTCAGCCGGAACCCGCTGACGGCTGCCGGTACCGTTGGCCGAAACCGCCGGGAACAGGTCGGCGCGCGAGATGCGGTATTGCGCAGCGAAGGCGTCGATGTTCAGCGCCGCGACACGTAGGTCACGGTTGTTTTCCAGGGATAGCTGGATCAGCTGCTGCAGCGCAGGGTCATGGAAAAACTGCTTCCAGCCCTGTTCAGCGGCGGCCTGGTTCGGCGCCTGGGCCGGCGAATACGCCGGGCCTTGCGGGTACTGGGCGGCCACCGGTGCTTCAGGCTGCTGATAATCGGGTATCAGCGAGCAGCCGCTCAGCACGAAGGCCGCGACTGCGATGGAGAGTAGCGACTTGCTCATTAGCCAGCCTCTTTAGAAGGTTCAATAGCGTCGTCCTGATCGGCGATTTTTCGCTGACCCATGGCCGACACGGTGACGAAGAACAACGGGACCCAGAAGATCGCCAATACGGTGGCGGTGATCATACCGCCAATTACCACGGTACCGATGGCGTGTTGGCTGCCCGAGCCGGCGCCGCTGGAAATGGCCAGCGGCACTACGCCGAGAATGAACGCCAGGGAGGTCATGATGATCGGGCGCAAACGCATGCGGCAAGCCTCGATGGCAGCCTCTTGCAAGCTCTTGCCCTGTTCATGCAGATCCTTGGCGAACTCGACGATCAGAATGGCGTTTTTCGCCGCCAGACCGATGGTGGTCAACAGACCCACGAGGAAGTACACGTCGTTGGACAGACCCCGCAGGCTGGTGGCCATCAACGCACCGATAATCCCCAGTGGCACCACGAGCACCACGGCAATCGGAATCGACCAGCTTTCATACAACGCTGCCAGGCACAGGAACACCATCAGAATCGACAGCGCGAACAGTGCAGGCGCCTGGGAGCCCGCCAGTCGTTCTTCATACGACAGACCGGTCCAGGAAATACCGACACCGGCCGGCAGTTTCAGGGCAAGCGCCTCGACTTCGGCCATGGCTTCACCGGTGGAATAACCCGGGGCAGGGGAGCCGAGGATTTCCATCGCTTCTACGCCGTTGTAACGGGCCAGTTTTGGCGAACCGTAAATCCACTCACCCTTGGCAAACGCGGTGAAGGGAACCATGGTCCCGGTGCTGTTGCGCACGTACCACTTCTTCAGGTCTTCAGGGCTCATGCGCGCGCCGGGTTGGCCTTGCACGTAAACCTTCTTCACACGACCACGGTCGATGAAGTCGTTCACATAGCTACTGCCCAAGGCAATCGACAGGGTGTTGTTGATGTCGGCGATGGTAACGCCCAGCGCACTGGCCTTCTCGTCGTCGATTTCCAACTGGAATTGCGGCTCGTCGTTCAGACCGTTCGGGCGCACTTGCGCCAGCACTTTGCTCTGCGCCGCCATGCCGAGGAACTGGTTACGGGCAGCCATCAGCTTTTCGTGACCGATACCGGCGCGGTCTTGCAGGAACACGTCGAAACCGGTGGCGTTACCCAGCTCCAGCACCGCTGGCGGTGCGAAAGCGAACACCATGGCGTCACGGAAGGTGAAGAAGTGCTGTTGGGCACGGGCCGCGACTTTGAACACGTTGTTGTCGGCGTTACGTTCGTGCCACGGCCTCATCATGATGAACGCCATACCCGAACTCTGGCCACGGCCGGCGAAGTTGAAGCCGGTCACGGTAAACACCGAGTTCACCGCATCGCCTTCACCGCCATCCTTGCTTGGACGCAGCAGGAATTCACGCATCTCGTCCACGACGACCTGAGTGCGCTGGGCAGTCGAGCCGGCCGGGGTTTGTACTTGAGCAAACAGTACGCCCTGGTCTTCCTCCGGGAGGAACGAGGATGGAATACGCATGAACAACCAGATCATGCCGATGACGATGATCACGTAGGCCAGCAGGTACGGCGCCTTGTTGCGCAGAATGTTGCCGACGCCACGCTCGTAGCTTTTCACGCTACGGTCGAAGTTGCGGTTGAACCAGCCGAAGAAGCCGCGTTTCGGCACGCCGTGCTCGCCCTTGGGAATGGCTTTGAGCATGGTGGCGCAGAGCGCCGGGGTGAAGATCAGCGCGACCAGTACCGACAGGGCCATGGCCGAGACGATGGTGATCGAGAACTGCTTGTAGATCACACCCGTGGAACCGCCGAAGAACGCCATCGGCAACAGTACCGCCGAGAGCACCAGGGCAATACCGACCAGTGCACCCTGGATCTGCCCCATGGATTTCTTGGTGGCTTCCTTGGGTGACAGGCCTTCTTCGCTCATGACCCGTTCGACGTTTTCCACCACGACGATGGCATCGTCCACCAGCAAGCCGATGGCCAACACCATACCGAACATGGTCAGGGTGTTGATGCTGAAACCGAACGCCGCGAGGATGCCGAACGTACCCAGCAATACCACCGGCACGGTCATCGTGGTGATGACGGTGGCGCGGAAGTTCTGCAGGAACAGGAACATCACCAGGAACACCAGCACGATTGCTTCGACCAGGGTTTCAACCACACCCTTGATCGACTCGGTCACCACTGGCGTGGTGTCGTACGGGAACACCACTTCCATCCCTTGCGGGAAGAACGGCTTGAGGCTGTCAATGGTCTTGCGCAGGGCTTTCGCGGTGTCGAGGGCGTTGGCACCGTTGGCCAGTTTCACCGCCAGGCCGGAAGCCGGGGCGCCGTTGAACTGGGCGTTGATGCTGTAGTTCTCGCCACCCAGACCGACGTCGGCGACATCTTTCAAGCGAACCTGGGAGCCGTCCTTGTTGACCTTGAGCAGGATTCTGTTGAATTGCTCAGCGGTCTGCAGGCGGGTCTTGCCGATGATCGTCGCGTTCAACTGAGTGCCGGGCAGGGCAGGCAGGCCGCCGAGCTGGCCGGACGATACCTGGACGTTTTGCGCGGCGATGGCGGTTTTGACGTCGATCGGGGTCAGGTTGAAGTTGTTCAACTTGGCCGGGTCGAGCCAGATACGCATGGCGTACTGGGAACCGAACACCTGGAAGTCGCCCACGCCGGCTGTCCGCGAGATCGGATCCTGCATGTTGGACACGATGTAGTTGGACAGGTCGTCCTTGGTCATGCTGCCGTCACGCGAGACCACGCCGATCACCAGCAGGAAGTTCTTCACGGCCTTGGTCACACGGATACCTTGCTGCTGTACTTCTTGCGGCAGCAGCGGGGTGGCCAGGTTCAGTTTGTTCTGGACCTGAACCTGCGCGGTATCGGAGTTGGTGCCTTGCTCGAAGGTCGCGGTGATCGTCATGGTGCCGTCGGAGTTACTTTCCGAGGACACATAACGCAGGTTGTCGATACCGTTGAGCTGCTGCTCGATCACCTGAACC
This sequence comes from Pseudomonas sp. BF-B-15, assembly GCF_019946675.1. Taxonomy (NCBI): domain Bacteria; kingdom Pseudomonadati; phylum Pseudomonadota; class Gammaproteobacteria; order Pseudomonadales; family Pseudomonadaceae; genus Pseudomonas; species Pseudomonas sp. BF-B-15. The sequence goes on along the minus strand of NZ_JAGYFZ010000075.1, from coordinate 17,440 downwards.
ACGGTGTCTTGCACGGTTTGCGCGGAAGCGCCCGGGTAAGCCACGGAAATGGCGATCGCCGGAGGCGCAATGCTCGGGTACTGGTTGATCGGCAACTTGAGGATCGATAGAGCCCCGACCAGCATGATCACCAGGGCAATTACCCAGGCGAAAATCGGACGGTCGATAAAAAATTTCGACATGGTTTACTCCCCTTTGCCGCTGGAAGCCTTGTTAGCTGCCTGTGCGGGGGCCGGGTTCTTTGCGCCAACGTTAGTCGCCTCAGTGGCCTTGACTTCAACGCCAGGTTTGACGAATTGCAGCCCTTCGGTGATCAGGCGATCACCGGCCTTCAGGCCGTCCTCGATCAGCCACTGGCTGCCGACAGTGCGGCTGGCCTTGAGCTGACGTAGTTCGACCTTGTTGTCCGCACCGACGACCAGAGCGGTCGGGGAGCCTTTGAGGTCGCGGGTCACGCCTTGTTGCGGCGCCAGGATGGCAGCTGCATTCACGCCGGCCTGAAGCTGGGCGTGAACGAACATGCCGGGCAACAGGGTGTGATCAGGGTTCGGGAACACCGCACGCAGGGTGACGGAACCGGTGGTCTGGTCAACCGAGACTTCGGAGAATTCGAGCTTGCCGTCGAGCTTGTACTGGCTGCCGTCTTCGAGGGTCAGCTTGACCGCGGCCGAGTTGTCGCCGGCCTTTTGCAGACGACCGCTTTCCAGTTCGCGGCGCAGTTCAAGCAGCTCTACCGAGGACTGGGTGACATCGACGTAGATCGGGTCGAGTTGCTGGATCACCGCCATGGCGTCCGCCTGGCCACTGGTGACCAGTGCGCCTTCGGTCACGCTGGAACGACCGATGCGACCGGACAGTGGCGCATAGACCTTGGTGTAGCGCACATTGATCTGGGCGCTTTGCAGAGCGGCTTCCGATTGCAGGCGGTTGGCCTGTGCGGTGTCGTATTCCTGACGGCTCACAGCCTGTTCGTTGACCAGTTGCTTGTAGCGATCGGAGATCGACTTGGTCTGTTGCAGGTTGGCTTCGGCGCTTTTCAGCGTGGCTTCATAGACGGCTGGATCGATCTGATACAGCTGTTGGCCGGCCTTGACGTCGCCGCCTTCCTTGAACAGACGTTTGAGAATGATGCCGTTGACCTGCGGGCGAACTTCCGCGATGCGGTAGGCGCTGGTGCGGCCCGGCAGCTCGGACGTCAGGGTGAAGGCTTGAGGTTGCAGGGTGACGACGCCGACCTGAGGCGGTGGAGCGGCCGGTGCAGCTTCTTCCTTTTTGCATCCGCTGAGCAGCGATGCCAAGGCGACGGCAGTGACCAGAGCGGTAACAGCTGGCTTGAATTGCATGAAAATCCTCGGGTCAGGCGCGCAAAAAAACGCACAAGAAAAGATGGAAGGTTAAAAATTGGGTACCGGGTGGATAAGTAGCATGCTAAGGAATATACTTACATTCACGGTTGTTTGTAAATACCTTGGCTGTGTACCCTCGCTGTTACAGAGGCCGTCGCAAGGTTGGAATTGTAGGCCCGGGGACGAGTCCCAAGAGCGCTCGCCCCACTTTTATTCAGCTGATATTCAGACATCGCTGAAGCATCCTGATTGAGGTTGTACTGCCATGGTCCGTCGCACCAAAGAGGAAGCTCAAGAAACCCGCAGCCAGATACTCGAGGCGGCCGAAAAAGCCTTTTTCGAGCGGGGCGTGGCCCGCACGACACTGGCGGACATCGCAACCCTGGCCGGCGTCACTCGCGGCGCCATCTACTGGCATTTCAGCAACAAGGCCGATCTGGTGCAGGCCATGCTCGACAGCTTGCATGAGCCCCTTGATGAGCTGGCCAAAGCCGCGGAGAGCGAAGACGAGCTCGATCCGCTGGGCTGCATGCGTCGGCTGCTGATTCATTTGTTTCATGAAGTTGCGCTGGACCCCAAGACCCGGCGCATCAACGAGATTCTGTTTCATAAGTGCGAATTCACCGATGAAATGTGCGATCTGCGCCAGCAGCGCCGAACGGCCAGCCTCGAATGCAACACGCGCATTGGCCTGACCTTGCGTAATGCCGTGAATCGCGGGCAGCTGCCGGAAAATCTCGACACCGCCCGTGCGGCCATCAGCATTCATGCCTATATAGATGGCCTGCTGTACCAATGGTTGCTCGCGCCGGACAGCTTTGAACTGCATATCGATGCCGAGCGTTGGGTCGATACCGGGCTGGACATGCTGCGTTTCAGTCCCAGCCTGCGAAAGTGAAGCAACATGCGTAATTGGATCCGTTTATGTCAATAGACGCGGGCGAAGATCAACTCTTCGCCCGCGTTGGCGTACTGGGGTGCTTTTATATAGGGACGCGCTCCGGGATGACAGGTAGCGAGCTACGTATTTTGTAGGAAATTTGTGTCGCAGATGTGAAAAGCCAAGAGCGATCCCCAGTGGTCGCTGCTTCAGCCCAGTGTGATTTCCACCTCGAAGTTGAAAGGCTGATCCTCTGCCATGCGGGTGATTTTGGTGGAACAATTGATTTTGGATGAGCCAATGGAGGTGACGGTGTTTTTTACCGTTGCCCTGTGTATTGGCGAAATAACGCCGAAGGATTTGTTCATGATCATGCCGAGGTCAAAACGTACCCCGACGTTCTGATCGATAAAATCCACAAACTGATTGAACATGATTTTGTTCTTCGGCCACGGCGCGGCGTACGTATAGGCAAAATCGGATTTGAATGCTGTCTTTGCGTGAGCCCGGAGCAGGAATGACTCACGCTCTGATGGGTGTAAAGGCAGGCTGGTTTGTGCGATTTTAAACGTGTGCGGTGTGTTGTTAATGAGTTTGACGATCACACGAGTGTTTTTCGAGCTTTCATCTTGATGTCGCCACTGTTCTATTTTCTGATTCAACTCGCGTTCTGATTCAATCTTTTCGAGGTAGCCGATTAATTCCACTTGGGCGATCCCGATCAACTCATCCAGTGCTTGCTGATTCTCTTCGCTGAATAGTAGTGGTGTCAGGTTGTAAAGTGTGCCAATGGAAGTGTAATTGAAAAACGATAGTAGATCTTCGTACTTGTTACTGGTTTCTTTGATGTCGTTCATGTCGATTCCTTTCGATCAAACACGTGGTTCCCGGTCGGGGTGGGTTGCGGCTCAGCGATCCATGATGACGGCCAGCATGTTGTAGTTGTAGGGATAGTTATCGCTCGTGTCTTCAAGAAAAGACTGGCTGAAAATGGGTACTTCCCCAATGGACAGCGCATTGTGTTCCCAGAAGAAATCAACTTCCGGCCGCCGATGATTCAGGCGTTTACGGTGCGTGTATTGAAAAGCCGTTTTGATATGCACCGTCTGACGGTAATTGGTGTAAATGGCCTGAGCGCTGAAAACGGTTTTTCTGATGCCGTATTCGATATTAATGCCTTGCGGCAATTGTGGGTTGCCTTCCAAGACGATTAACTGAGTGCTCAGTGGCATGATTTTGGAGGGGAAGGCTGGCGGGGTATCCTCCAGCATGACGTCGTTGCGCCAAAATATCGAGTCTGTGAAGTTGCTAAGGGTTAATGTAAAAGCAAGTTTGTTTGCGGGGGAGTTGTCCATTTCAGATCACTTGTTGGTTGTGTTGTTGTTTGAAATTAACCCCGCTATAAGTGCTGTTGCAATACAGATGTTGTTTCATTAGTTTAGCGTTTTCCAAATAAAAAACCCCGGGTGTTTCTACCCGGGGCTTTTTATTTAAACGGAGCTTACATTACCGGGTAGTCGATGTAGCCGACCGGGCCCTTGCCGTAGAACAGCTCCGGACGCGCTTCGTTCAGTGGCGCATCGGCCTTCAAGCGAGCCGGCAAATCCGGGTTGGCAATGAACGGCACGCCGAAGGCGACCGCGTCGGCCTTGCCGCTGGCCAGCCAGGCGTTGGCGCTGTCCTTGGTGAAGCGTTCGTTGACGATGTACGGACCGCCGAAGGCTTCCTTGATTTGCGGGCCGAGGCTGTCGGTGCCTTCTTTTTCGCGGGAGCAGATGAACGCGATGCCACGTTTGCCCAGTTCGCGAGCGACGTAGGTGAAGGTTTCGGCGAGGTTGTCGTCACCCATGTCATGGGAGTCGGCACGCGGTGCCAGGTGCACACCAACGCGGCCGGCGCCCCAGACTTCGATGGCGGCATCGGTCACTTCCAACAGCAGGCGAGCACGGTTTTCCACGGAGCCGCCGTATTGGTCGGTGCGCTGGTTGGTGCTGCTTTGCAGGAACTGGTCGAGCAGGTAACCGTTGGCGCCGTGGATTTCCACGCCGTCAAAACCGGCGGCCTTGGCGTTTTCGGCACCGACGCGGTAAGCGTCGACGATGTCGGCGATTTCAGCGGTTTCCAGGGCGCGCGGCGTCGGGTAATCGGCCAGTGGGCGAACCAGGCTGACATGGCCTTTGGGCTGGATGGCGCTCGGAGCGACCGGTTTTTCGCCGTTCAGGTACGACTCGTGGGAAACCCGGCCGACGTGCCACAGTTGCAGGAAGATCTTGCCGCCTGCGCCGTGGATCGCCTTGGTGACGTTAGTCCAGCCGCGCACTTGATCGTTGGACCAGATGCCCGGAGTGTCCGGGTAGCCGACGCCCATCGGCGTGACCGAGGTGGCTTCGCTGAGGATCAGGCCGGCCGAGGCGCGTTGAACGTAGTACTCGGCCATCAGCGCGTTCGGCACACGACCTTCGTCGGCGCGGCAGCGGGTCAGCGGAGCCATGATGATGCGGTTGGCCAACTCGAGGTCGCCCAGTTTGATCGGATCGAAAATAGTCGTCATGAAATGCACCCTCGTGAGGTATCAGTGAGTCAGTTGGTAGCAGGGGCCAGTTCGGGATTACCGCTCTGACGGAAAGTAATCAGGGTCACCAGCAGGGCGAGTACCGCCAGTGCGGCGGCCGCCAGTGGCACGCTGGTCAGGCCGTAGCCGTGGGCGATGACGCTGCCGCCGACCCAGGCACCGAGTGCGTTGCCGACGTTGAAGGCGCCGATGTTCAGGGTTGAGACCAGGTTCGGTGCAGCCTTGCCGTAGGTCACCACGTTCACTTGCAGGGCGGGCACGGCGGCAAAGCACGCGGTGGCCCAGAGGAACAGGGTGATTTCGGTCGGGATCAGCGCAACGCTGGTCCAGGTCAGTACGGTGGACACCACGGCCATGCTGATGAACACCCCGACCAGCGTGGCCGCCAGGCCTTTGTCGGCCAGTTTGCCGCCGATGATGTTGCCGACCGTCAGGCCCAGGCCGATGAGCATCAGCGTCCAGGTCACGCCGCGTGGCGAGACGCCGGTCACCTCGCCCAGCAGCGGGGCGACGTAGGTGAACAAGGTGAACACCGACGCGGCGAACAGCGCGGTCATGCTCAACGACAGCCAGATGCCGGCGCCTTTGAGGGCACGCAGTTCGGCGCGCATGTCGAGTTTCTCTTCATCGCGCTTGGCCGGCAGGAAACGGATCAGGCCGATCAAGGCGATTACGCCGATAACGGTCACCGCCCAGAACGTCGAGCGCCAGCCGGCTTGTTGACCCAGCGCTGTGCCCAGCGGCACGCCGAGGACGTTGGCCAGGGTCAGGCCGGTGAACATCAGGGCCACGGCCGAAGCGCGTTTGTTGGCCGGCACCAGGCCCGCAGCCACGACCGAACCGATACCGAAGAATGCGCCGTGGCAGAGGGCAGTCACCACTCGGGCGAACATCAGCACGTTGTAGTCACTGGCCACTGCGCAGAGCAGATTGCCGATGATGAATATCCCCATCAACGCCACCAGTGCGGCCTTGCGCGGCAGCCTGGCGGTGGCCAGTGCCATGAACGGCGCACCGATGGCCACGCCCAGGGCGTAACCGGTCACCAGCCAGCCGGCACCGGGGATCGACACACCGAGGTCAGCCGCCACATCGGGCAGCAGGCCCATGATGACGAACTCGGTGGTGCCGATGGCGAAGGCGCTCAAGGCCAGGATGAGGAGCGAGAGGGGCATTGTTGATTCCTTGTCAGCTTAAGGGTCAGAGCTCTTTGCTGAAGGTTTTGAGGAATTCCTGGATGGTTTCCTCGTTGCGTTTGAAAAAGTGCCACTGGCCGACTTTGCGGCTGCTGATCAGGCCGGCGCGTTGCAGGGTCGCCAGGTGTGCGGACACCGTGGACTGCGACAAACCGCACCGTTGATCGATCTGCCCGGCGCAGACGCCGTGCTCGTTGCTGTGGGTCTGGTCGGGAAATTCGACGTCCGGGTCTTTGAGCCAGTGCAGGATTTCTCGCCGTACTGGGTGTGCCAGGGCTTTTATTATTTCGTCGAGGTCGAGGTTCATGGCTTGGGGCTCGTGATGAGTAAAACGTTATATCGCGATGAAGCGAACTTTAAATCGGTATTTCGCGATATACCAATATGATTTTGATCTGATGACCGCGCAAATCGGTATATCGGGTTATAACGATATGAATGCCGCAGTGTTAAGCTGGGCGGCATGAACTATCTCGCACATCTTCACCTCGGTGGCCAGCGTCCCGGTCAATTGCTCGGCAGTCTGTATGGCGATTTCGTCAAAGGACGGCTGCAAGGGCAGTTCGACCCGGAGATCGAGGCGGCTATCCAGTTGCATCGCAGCATCGACGTGTTTACCGACCGCCATCCGATGGTGGACGTGGCGTTGTCGCGGTTTTCCCTGACCCGCCGGCGTTATGCCGGGATCGTGCTCGATGTGTTTTTTGACCATTGCCTGGCGCGGGACTGGACGCTGTATGCCGACCGGCCGCTGGCGCTGTTCACCGGCGACGTGTATCGGGTGCTGTCCAATGAGCCGCAATTACCGGAACGCCTGGCGAGGATTGCGCCGCACATGGTGGCGAATGACTGGTTGGGTTCTTATCGGGAATTCGACGTGTTGGAGCAGGTACTGCGGGGGATTTCGCGGCGGTTGACCAGGCCTGAAGAACTGGCGGCGGCGATGCAGGAGCTGCGGGTGTTGTATGAGCCGTTGAGCGAGGATTTTCGGTTGTTCTATCCACAGCTTCAGGATTTCGCCCGGAACCGCTGACACAAAACCTGTAGGAGCGAGGCTCGCCCGCGAAGAACGATAACGCGGTATATCAGTTACACCGCAGCGTTCCCTTCGCGGGCAAGCCTCGCTCCTACAGAAAGGCAGTGTTACGCGGCGATGAGTTCGCCGGGGCGCCGTGGCTCTGCCGGTTTCGCCACTTCGCCAAACAACACCTTCTGCACCGCCTGCTGCGCTTCGAACGCCAGCGCCGCGCGTTCCCGGCCTTCGCAGGCAATCGGCTTGAGCAGATGAATCTCCACGTCGCCCCGGTCATTGGCAAACAAGCGCATCAGGTGCGAGAGCAAGTCATCATCGCCAATGAACGGCGCCAGCGAATCGACTTCACCCTCGCGCAGGTAACGAATCGCCAACGGTTGCAGCTTCGCTTGCGAATCAATCGCCGCCGACAGCAAGCGACCATGGAAGGTGCGCAACGAACGGCCGTCGGTGGTGGTGCCTTCCGGGAACATCAGCAGCGGATGCGCTTGCTCCAGGTGGCGCGTCATCTGTTTGCGGATCAACTGACTGTCACCCGAACCACGGCGGATAAACAGGCTGCCGGCCTTGGCCGCCAACCAGCCCGCCACCGGCCAGGTGCGTACTTCGGCCTTGGACAGGAACGACATTGGCGTGAGCATGCCCAGCAGCGGAATGTCCGTCCAGGACACGTGGTTGCTGACCCAGAGCATCGGCTCCTTCGGCAATTCACCATGCACGGTCACGCGAAAGGGCAGGGCATTCGCCAGGCGTGCCATGAAAAATCTCGACCAGCGCTGACGGCGGACCATCGAATGGGCGATGCCCAAACGCTCGAACAAACCGAAGACACTGGCCATGCTCAGCCCCAATGCCACCACGACCAACACTCGCGCAATCCGCGCGTACACCCGCAAGCGGCTCATCACACAGCCGCCTTGAAGTGTTTGGCGTAGCGCGGGCAGAGTTCGTCGCGTTTGAGCAGGATGAACACGTCGGCGACCTGGAAGTCTTCGTCCCAGCACGGCTCGCCGCAAATCTTCGCACCGAGGCGCATGTAGGCCTTGAGCAGCGGCGGCATTTCGGCGATGACGTTGGAGGGAATGTCCAGAACCGGCAACGGTTTTTTCGGTTCGGCGCGCAGGTTCTCGGTGCACAGGTAACGTTCGCGCAGACGCTGCATGATCGCGTGAGCCTGAATGCCGCCGTCCTGCATCGGGATGCTCGCGCAACCCATCAGATAACTGTAGCCGCCCTGGTTCAGGACTTCGGCCAGTTCACCCCAGAGCACGGCGATGGTGCCGCCGTTGCGATAGGCCGGGTCGACACAGGTACGGCCGATTTCGAGGATCGGGCCTTTGAGTTGGATCAGGCCGTGCAGGCTGAATTCTTCTTCGCTGTAAAATTTGCCCAGGCTGCTGGCGGCGGTGTGGTCGAGCAAACGGGTGGTCGCCACCAGGCGCCCGGTGTTCAGGTCACGCACGCCGATGTGGGCGCAGTGAACATCATAGTCATCCATGTCCAGACCCAGTTCCGCGCCTTTGAGCTTGGCGTTGAACTCGCCGCTGAACACGTTGAAGCGCAAAGCCTGGGCTTCCTGCAAGGCCTCGGCGCCCACCAGGCGTTCGGCTTGCAGGCGGCGTTCATTGCCGGTGTCGCTGATGCGGGCGATCTGAGTCATTGCGATTCTCCGTGCGGGCTGGTCACCCGTCTTGGGTTAGAGCCGATCGACTTTCTTTATGCGGCCGTGTTGTGCAAAGTCAGGCTATGTAGCCCCGGTGTCATCGCCATGAAGCTTTGGTGATGCTTATATGACAGCCCACAAGGAGCCTCTTATGCCCTGGCAAACCCTGTTGAAACGCCGCGATCGCTTGCCCGCCAATCCGGACCTCGGTGAAGGCTTCGCGACCTTGTTGCAGCAGTTGGGCACGGTCACGCCGTTTGAGTTGGCGGTGGGCGGTGGACGCCTGATGGCGACGCCGGGGCTGGCGTTTCTGGTGGGCTATCAGGCGGCATTGCGCATGCTGTGGCCGAGCGCGCCGCCGAGTCTTGGCGCGTTGTGCGCGACCGAACAGCGCAGCCTGCGGGTGGCGGACATGCAGACGCGCCTGAGCGAACTGCGCCTGAGCGGACGCAAGGATTTCGTGACCGCCGGCGATGCGGCCGACTGGCTGCTGATCGCTGCGCGCAGTGAAGCGCCTGGCGAGTCGCCGCGCCTGAGCCTGGCGGTGGTTTATCCCGGTGAGCCGGGTGTGCGCCTGGAAAAACTCCCGCCGATCCCGCTGATGCCGGACATCAGTCATGGCCGGCTGTTTCTCGACCATGCCTTGTGTGAATTGCTGGCGGGGGATGGCTGGGATGCGTACGTCAAACCGTTCAGAACGCTGGAAGACGTCTATGTGTTGAGCGCGATGACAGCGTGGTTGTATGGCGTCGGCCAGGACAGCGACTGGCCGCAGGCCTTGCAGTTGCGTTTGCTGGCGCTGTTGGCCGGGTGTGCGGAAATGAGCCGGCAGGCGCCGAACAATCCGGCGGGGCATGTGTTGCTGGGCGGGTTGTTTGCGCAGTTCGACGGGTTGAAGGTTGAGGTGAACCAGGCATTGGCCGATGGCCCGCCGCAGTGGGCGGCGATGTGGCAGCGGGATCAGGCGGTGATGGATTTGGCGGCGGGGGCGCGGGGCAAGCGGTTGGCCAAGGCGTTGGCGGCGATCTGACGGGCCTCTTCGCGGGCAAGCCTCGCTCCTACAGGAGAGCGCATACCTCTGTAGGAGCGAGCGGTGCGGCGATCCGACTTGCCCGCGAAGGCGTCTTCATTGACGACACAAATTTCAGATCTGTCATAAACCTCAACTAGGCTCAGCAAGCCAATCCCGCCGAGCCCCCGCCATGTTCAAAGGCTTGTCCCTGTTTTTCATGCTGCTGCTCAGCCTCTCGACCCAGGCCGAAACCTGGCCCGTCGAGCAATGGTCGACTGGCCCGACCCTGAGCGGCCCGGCGCTGCAAGCCCTGGAAACCTACGCCTTCCCACCCCGAGATGACATCAGCCGGAAAGGCATCCGCACCGACGCCTTACTGGTGATCCGCGACGGTCAGTTGATCTACGAACGCTACGCCGGCCCGACCAGCGCCGACACGCCGCACCTGACCTGGTCGATCAGCAAGAGCCTCATGGCCACGGTGCTCGGCGTCGCCTATGGCGAAGGCCTGTTCAAATTGCAGGACCCGGTGCTGAAGTTCTATCCAGCGCTGAAAAAACACCCGGCGATCACCCTGGCCGATCTGCTGCACTGGGCCTCGGGCCTGGACTGGCAGGAAGACTATGAATACGCACCGTTGAAGTCCTCGGTGGTGGCGATGCTCTACACCCGCGGCCATCACGACATGGCCGCCTTCACCACTGATCACGCCGAGTACGCCAAACCCGGCCAGGCTTTTCGCTATTCCAGCGGCGACAGCAATCTGTTGTCTGCGGCGCTGAAGAACATCGTCGGCCCGGCGCGTTATCCCGACTATCCGTGGACCGCGCTGTTCGAGCCGCTGGGGATTCGTCACGCGGTGTGGGAAACCGACGGCACGGGCACTTTCGTTGCCTCGTCCTATGCCTATCTCACCGCCCGCGACCTGGCGCGAGTCGGCCTGTTGATGGCGCGTGACGGCCGTTGGGGGGACCGGCAATTGCTGCCCAAAGACTGGGTCACCTTCAATCGTGAGCCCTTCGCTCACTATCAAGCGAATCAGGACGATGCTGTGCCAGGCGGTCAGTGGTGGCTCAACCGCGCCGTGGATGGCGCAGCACAACCCTGGCCCGATGCACCTCCCGATACCTTCGCCGCACTTGGTCATTGGGGGCAGGCGATGTATGTAATCCCCAGCGAAAAACTGGTGATCGTGCGCTACGGCGACGACCGCGACGGTCGCTACAGCCACAACGCATTGCTCAACCTTGCGCGCAAGGCATTCGCCGGGAAGGTGCAGCCATGAGCCGTCGCCCGTTTGTCCGCCGCCGACCGTTCAGCTCACTGTTGTTGATCCTGCTGATCGCCTTGCTTGGCTGCATCTGGCACGAGCGTGTGGCGCTATGGGCCTTCCCGGACATCATCAGCGCCTACACCGCCAAGGAATACTGCTCGTGCCGATACGTGATGAATAACGACGCCGAATATTGCCGTGGCTATGTGAAGCAGTGGCTGCCCTTCAGCGGTTTTACCGATGACACCGCCGGCAAACACGTGACGGTCAGCGGCATGGGGCGCAGCAACAGCGCGCAATGGATCGGCGAACACCAAGGCTGCCGCCTGCAACCCTGACAGGTCGTCTTTGTAGGAGCCGGCTTGCCGGCGATGGCGATCTCAGGGACGCCATCGCCAGCAAGCCGGCTCCTACGGATTTGCGGTGTGCTCAAGAATTGAAGGTTCACGCCAAACCTGTAGGAGCCGGCTTGCTGGCGATAGCGATCTCAGGAACGCCATCGCCGGCAAGCCGGGCTCCTACAAGGGTGGTCTTCAATCTTCGCGGTTTGCAATGCGCTCGCGGGCGGTTAAGGTTCGTTCAGGTTTATCTGCCCCACGAGTCTTTATGTTCAAGCGGTCCCTCACCAAAACCCTCGCCTTTGTGCTGCTGGCCAGCGCTACTTTGTCGGCTCAGGCCAATTGGTACCTGGACGGCGAATCCTCGCGGCTGTCATTTGTCAGCACCAAAAACGCCAATGTTTCCGAAGTGCAGCGCTTCCTGGTGCTGCACGGCAAGGTCAGTCCCAAGGGACTGGCCGAGGTGGAAGTCGAGCTGGATTCGGTGAACAGCGGCATCCCATTGCGCGACGAACGCATGCGCAAGGAGCTGTTCGAGATCCAGACCTTTCCCGAAGCGTTGATCACTGCGCAGATTGATTTGCGCCCGATCAACGACCTCGCCCCCGGTGCGCAACTCGAGTTGCGCTTGCCGGTCACCGTCAACCTCCACGGCAAAACCCGTGAGTACAACGCCGAGCTGTTGGCAACTCGCCTCGATGACCGGCGCTTTCAGGTGGTGACGCTCGAACCGCTGGTGATCAACGCCGAGGATTTTGATCTGGCGCCGGGGCTGGACAGCTTGCGCAAGGTCGCCGGGTTGTCGGCCATCAGTCTGTCGGTGCCGGTGGGTGCGGTGCTGATTTTCACGGCGCGCTGACATGGCCGGCGCGATTTTTCCCTGGCGTGAAGGCAACAGCTTCGAACTGCTGATCGACGGTCCGCAGTTCTTTCCGCGGATGCTGGTCGCGATTGCGCGCGCCGAGGAACAAGTCGAACTGGAGCTGTACCTGGTGGAGGCGGGCGCGTGTGCCGAGGCCATGGTTCAGGCACTGGTCCAGGCCGCCGAGCGCGGCGTGCGGGTGCGCTGCCTGTTCGATGATTACGGCAGCCTCGCGTTTACCCTGACCTTGCGTCAGCGGCTGATGGCGGCCGGTGTAGAGCTGCGCTTCTACAACCGCCTGAGCTGGCGGCGCTGGGTCGGCAATTTCTACCGCGATCATCGTAAGCTGTTGCTGGTCGATCAGAGCATGGCCGTGGTCGGCGGCACCGGTGTCACCGATGAGTTCTGGACGCCGGGCGAAGACGTCAGCGAATGGCACGAAGTGATGGTGGAAATCACCGGTCCTCTGGTCATCGATTGGCAGTTGCTGTTCGATCGCCAATGGATCGCCAACCGCCATCGCCGCGCGTGGAAACCGGCCTCGCATTTCGGTTTGCCGCGATTGCCCCGCGTGCCGCCAATGGGCGAGGGCATGGGCCGGGTCGCGTATGCCGACGCCCGCCAGCACCGCGACATCCTGCAATCGCTGGTTCGTGCGCTGAACAGCGGGCAAAAGCGAATCTGGCTGGCCACGCCGTATTTCCTGCCGACCTGGAAAGTCCGCCGCTCGTTGCGCCGGGCGGCAGCTCGAGGCGTTGATGTGCGTCTGTTGTTGACCGGTCCGCGCACCGATCACCCGTCGGTGCGTTATGCCGGGCATCGTTACTACCCGCGATTGCTCAAGGCCGGGGTGCAGATCTTCGAATACCAGCCGTGTTTCCTGCACCTGAAAATGGTGCTGGTCGATGATTGGGTGAGCATTGGCTCGTGTAATTTTGATCACTGGAATTTGCGATTCAACCTGGAAGCCAACCTTGAAGCGCTGGACCCGGGGCTGACACGGGCAGTGGCGGCGAGTTTCGAGCGGGACTTCGCATCGAGCCAGGAAGTCAGCCTGGAGGCCTGGCAACGCCGGCCGCTGTGGCGGCGGGTGAAGCAGAGGATTTGGGGATGGGTGGATCGGCTGGTGGTGAATCTGCTGGATCGTAGAGGCTGATCCCGGTTTTTTGAACACCACAAACCACTGTGGGAGCGAGACCGGCTTGCCGGCGATGAGGCCCTGACATTCAACATCTCAGTTGACTGTCAGGCCGCCATCGCGAGCAGGCTCGCTCCCACAGGGAATAGAGGTTGGATCGTGATTTTTTTGTCGACCCATCCCTTGTAGGAGCCAGCTTGCTGGCGATGGCATCACCTCGGTTTGTCAGATACACCGCAGTGATGCCATCGTCGGAACGCCGCCCGCAGCAAGCCGGCTCCTACAGGAGATCGGGGGTTACAGGAGTTCGAAGCTCTGCTGCGTCACGTCCTGGGAATCCAGGCCGATCTGCACGTTGAACTTGCCTGGCTCCGCTGCGTACTTCAACTGAGCGTTGAAGAACTTCAGGTCATCCTCGGTGATGGTGAAGTGCACGACTTTCTGTTCACCGGCCTTGAGCGTGATTTTCTGGAAGTTCTTCAGTTCCTTCAGTGGCCGGATCATCGAGCCGGTCACGTCCTGGATGTACAACTGCACCACGGTTTCGCCGTCGCGCTTGCCGGTGTTTTTCACCATGACGCTGGCGTCGAGCTTGCCGGTCTTGTTCAGCGTGGTCGATGACAGGGCCATGTCGGTCAGGCTGAAATCGGTGTAGCTCAGACCGAAGCCGAACGGATACAGGGGGCCGGTGGTGTCATCGAAATACTGCGAGGTGTAGTTGCCCGGTTTGCCCGGCGTGAACGGCCGGCCAATGCTCAGGTGGTTGTAGTAGGTCGGAATCTGGCCCACCGAACGCGGGAAGGTGATCGGCAGTTTGCCCGACGGGTTGTAGTCGCCGAACAGCACGTCGGCGATGGCGTTGCCGCCTTCGGTGCCGCTGAACCAGGTTTCCAGAATCGCGTCAGCCTGTTCCTTCTCCTGGAGAATCGACAGCGGACGTCCGTTCATCAACACCAGCACCAGTGGTTTTCCAGTGGCCTTCAAGGCGCGAATCAGTTCACGCTGGTTTTCCGGAATATTCAGGTCGGTACGGCTGGAGGACTCGTGGGACATGCCACGGGATTCGCCCACGGCTGCCACCACCACATCGGCATCCTTGGCGGCTTTCACCGCTTCGTCGATCAGCACTTGCGCCGAGCGCGGGTCATCGACCACTTCCGGGGCATCGAAGTTGAGGAAGTTCAGGTAGTCCAGCGCCTTCTTGTCGCTGGTGATGTTGGCGCCACGGGCATAGATCAGCGTCGACTGCGCACCGAGTGCGGTGGTCATACCGTCAAACAGTGTCACCGATTGCGCAGGGCGACCGTTGGCGGCCCAACTGCCCATCATGTCGATCGGTGCCTTGGCCAACGGACCGACCAGCATGATTTTCGCGGTTTTCTTCAGCGGCAGGGTTTCGCCCTGGTTCTTCAGCAACACCAGGCTGCGGCGCGCAACGTCGCGCGCCTCGGCGCGGTGCAGGCGGCTGTCGGCGTTAGTGTCGACCGGATCATCTTCAGCCTTGCCGATGCGCAGGTACGGGTCCTTGAACAGGCCCATGTCGTACTTGGCATCGAGCACTGCGCGCACGGCATTATCGATGTCGCTCTGCTGGATCTCGCCGGCCTTGAGCAGCCCTGGCAGCTCCTTGCCGTAGAGCGTGTCGTTCATGCTCATATGAATGCCGGCCTTGATCGCCAGCTTCGCGGCTTCGCGGCCATCAGCGGCAACGCCGTGCTTGATCAGCTCGAAAATCGCCCCGTGGTCGCTGACCGCCAGGCCTTTGAAGCCCCATTCCTTGCGCAACAGGTCGTTCATCAGCCAGGTGTTGGCGGTGGCCGGTATGCCGTTGATCGAGTTCAACGCGACCATGACCCCGCCGGCACCGGCGTCAATCGCGGCGCGGTACGGTGGCAGGTAATCCTGGTACATCTTGACCGGGCTCATGTCGACGACGTTGTAGTCGCGACCGCCCTCGACCGCGCCATACAAGGCGAAGTGCTTGACGCTGGCCATAATGCTGTCGGCCGCGTTCGCGCCGGCGCCCTGGAATGCCTTGACCATCACGCCGGCGATGCGCGACACCAGATAGGTGTCTTCACCGAAACCTTCGGAAGTACGGCCCCAGCGCGGGTCGCGGGAGATGTCGACCATCGGCGCAAAAGTGAGGTCGACGCCGTCCGACGAAGCTTCCTTGGCGGCGATGCGCCCGGACAGGCCAATGGCGTCCATGTCCCAGCTCGAGGCCAAGGCGATAGGGATCGGGAAAATCGTGCGGTGGCCGTGGATCACGTCGTAGGCGAAGAACATCGGGATCTTCAACCGGCTGCGCATCGCCGCGTCCTGCATCGGACGGTTTTCCGGGCGGGTGATCGAGTTGAACGTACCGCCGATGTTACCGGCGGCAATTTCCTTGCGGATCAGCTCCCGAGGCATTTCCGGGCCGATGCTGATCAGGCGCAACTGGCCGATTTTTTCATCGAGGGTCATCTGCTTCATCAGGTTGCTGATGAAAGCGTCCTTGTTTTCCAGAGGTGTGGGCGTCGTGGCGGCCAATACGTTATGACTGGCCAGGCTGACGAACAGGCCCAGCAAACACAGCTTCTTCATGAATGGTTTTCTCAAAAGCCCAAACGGCAGTGAATACGCGCCGGTCAGCCAAAATTTAGGGAGCGACTATTGTTGTTCAAGTAAATGCGGGCACACTTGCGCAGTGTTTTCGCGCAGGGGCATCTTTTAGCCCATTGGCTCGATGCAATCCAGTAGCGGCGGCAGATTATGCCCGAAGTGTCCGGTCAGGAGGTTGCTGGTTGTTTTTTCAACGGAATGTGCACGGGAGCGTCAACCAGATGAATGTACGACATCACACTCGGTCGAGCCTGCAGGTCGCAGCCTTGATGTTGCTGACCACGTTGCTGGCCGGTTGCGGCATCAACAATATTCCGACCCTCGACGAACAGGCCAAGGCCGCCTGGGGCCAGGTGCAGAACCAGTACCAGCGCCGCGCCGACCTGATCCCCAACCTGGTGGAAACCGTCAAGGGCTATGCGAAACACGAAGAGGAAACCCTGACTGCGGTGATTGAAGCCCGGGCCAAGGCGACGTCCATTCAGGTGGATGCCAGCACCCTCGACAACCCCGAGAAACTCAAGCAGTTCCAGCAGGCGCAGGATCAGTTGACCGGTGCCTTGAGCCGTTTGATGGTGGTGTCCGAGCGTTATCCGGACCTCAAGGCCAACCAGAATTTCCTGGCGTTGCAATCGCAACTGGAAGGCACCGAGAATCGCATCGCCGTGGCGCGTCGGGATTTCATTCTCGCGGTGCAGAACTACAACACCGAAATCCGCACTTTCCCGGGCCGCTTGTGGCACACCGTGATGTACAGCGACTTGCCGATCCGCGAAACCTTTGAAGCCACCACCCCCGGTGCCGAGAAAGCGCCTGAAGTGAAATTCTGACCGGCTTGAAGCATTACCACGGATGAGGTTGCCAATGCGCGTGTTGAATGTGGGCCTGGCGCTGTTGCTTTGGGTGTTTGCTGCCACGGCCCAGGCCGAGCTGAAGTTTCCGGAGCTGACCGGGCGGGTGGTGGACAACGCCGGGATGATCGAGCCGTCGGTGCGCGAGCAGTTGACGCAACAGCTCAATGCCCATGAAAAGGCCACCGGCGAGCAGTTGGTGGTGGTGACGTTGCCGGACTTGCAGGGCGCCGAGATTGCCGACTTCGGTTACCAACTCGGGCGCCATTGGGGCATCGGCCAGAAGGACAAGAACAATGGCGCGCTGCTGATCGTCGCCCGTGATGAGCGCAAGCTGCGGATCGAAGTCGGTTATGGCCTGGAAGATCGCCTGACCGATGCGCAGAGTTCGGTGATCATCCATCAGGTGATCACCCCGGCGTTCAAGGCCGGTAACTTCAGCAAGGGCATCAGCGACGGGGTCGCGGCGATGCTGGTGGTGTTGGGCGGCAGCCCGCTGGATGAACCGTCGACTATTTATGAGTCGGGCGGCGATCAGGACGGTGATTTTGTTTCCCGGCACCCGGGGATTTTCGTGTTTCTGGTGGTGCTGTTCATCCTGACGATATTCGTCTTGCAGATGTTCGGGGTTCTGCCGGCGGGCCGAGGCGGGTCGGGTGGTTCGAGTGG
>NZ_JAGYFZ010000074.1:0-30598 GCF_019946675.1 Pseudomonas sp. BF-B-15 | reverse complement strand
CGCGAAGACGGTGTCACAGTCAACAGAGATAGCGGCTGACACACCGTCTTCGCGAGCAAGCTTCGCTCCTACAGGGGCCTGCGTGTCTCGCGATCGTCGGCAAAACCCGCTATCGTCGCCGCCATTCAAAACGAGGCGAGCATGGGCTATCTACTTTTTGTCACGCTGATCCAGGCGTTTTCCTTCAGTCTGATCGGCGAATACCTGGCCGGACATGTCGACAGTTACTTCGCGGTGCTGGTGCGCGTGCTGCTGGCGGGGCTGGTGTTTATTCCGTTGACGCGCTGGCGCTCGGTGGAGCCTGCGTTCATGCGCGGCATGCTGCTGATCGGTGCGTTGCAGTTCGGCGTGACTTACGTCTGCCTGTACCTGAGCTTCCGGGTGCTGACGGTGCCGGAAGTGTTGCTGTTCACCATCCTCACACCGCTGCATGTGACGCTGATCGAAGACGCGCTGAACCGACGCTTCAATCCATGGGCCCTGGTCGCGGCACTGGTGGCGGTGCTCGGCGCGGCGGTGATTCGCTACGACCGGATCAACCCGGATTTCTTCATGGGGTTCCTGCTGCTGCAACTGGCCAACTTCACCTACGCCGCCGGGCAGGTGCTTTATAAGCATCTGGTGGCGCGTCATCCAAGCGATCTGCCGCATTACCGGCGCTTCGGTTATTTCTATCTCGGCGCATTGGCGGTGGCGTTGCCGGCGTTTCTGTTGTTCGGCAAACAGAACTTCCTGCCCGAAGCACCGCTGCAATGGGGCGTGCTGGTGTTCCTCGGCCTGGTCTCGACCGCGCTGGGGTTGTACTGGTGGAACAAGGGCGCGTGCCTGGTGAATGGCGGGACGCTGGCGGTGATGAACAATCTGCATGTGCCGGTGGGGTTGCTGATCAATCTGCTGATCTGGAATCAGCATGAAGAGCTGGGGCGGTTGTTCTTTGGCGGATCGGTGATTTTGATGGCGGTGTGGATCAGCCGGTTGGGCATCAGACCCACCGCAATCCGCTCTTCGTAGGAGCGAGGCTTGCCCGCGAACGGGGCCTGCCAGGCAACATTGATGTCGGCTGAGGCACCGCCTTCGCGGGCAAGCCTCGCTCCTACAAGGGATGTGTTATTTCTCTGCCAGTTGCGCCACCAGAAACTCGATGAACGTCCGGGTCTTCTGCGGCACCCGGCGTGCCGATGGATAGACCGCGTTAATCGTGATCGCAGGCGCCTGCCATTCACACATCACCGGCACCAACCGGCCAGCCGCCAGCGCATCCTCGACAATGAAGTTGGGCAACAGCGCGATGCCCATGCCGGCCTCGGCTGCCTGGGCGAGCAAGTCGCCATTGTTGGCGTGCAGCGGGCCTGTGACGTTGACCCGTTGGGTTTCCTTGCCGTTGCACAGCTGCAAACTCACGCCGCTTTGCAAATACCCGTAGTTCAAACATTGATGGGCGCGCAGATCCTGCGGCGTCTGCGGAGTGCCTGCGCGTTCGAGATACGCAGGTGAGGCGACCATGATTCGCGGGGCCGGCGCCAGTTGCCGGGCAATCATTGTCGAGTCCGGCATGCTGGCGATGCGGATGGTCACGTCGAAACCACCGCGCACCGGGTCAACCTGCTGATCGCTGAGCACCAGTTGCAGCTCTATGTTCGGGTGTTGTTCATGAAACAGCGGAATCAGCGGCCCCAGCCGGCGCAACCCGAAGGACATCGGCGCATTGACCCGCAGCACCCCGCGTAACTCGCCGATGCCGTTACGGGCACGCTGTTCGGCCTCGTCCAGCGAGGCCAGTACTTCCCGCGCCGCGTCGAAATACTCCGCGCCAGCCTCGGTCAGGTGCAGGCTGCGCGTGGTGCGCTGCAGCAGTTGCACGCCGATGGCTTCCTCCAGCGCCTGAATCTGTTTGCTGACTTTTGATCGCGGCACATCCATTGCCCGTGCAGCGGCGGCAAAGCCGTTCTCGCCGACCGTGACGACGAACGCGCGCATGCATTCGATGCGATCCATGATTGTCCCTATTTTAGAATCAATGATTCTCTATTTTAGGTAATTGTCCCTTTCCTTGCTAGCCCCTAAAGTGACATCCAAGCCGACGACAAAGCCTCTGGAAGCCGCGTCGACTAACCCATTACTGATTTGAATTATCGACATCAAAAGGAACGCGCCATGTCTATTCGTGAACTGCTCAACCCAACCAACTCCGCTCTGATCCTGATTGACCACCAGCCGCAAATGGCTTTCGGCGTGCAGTCGATCGACCGTCAGACCCTGAAGAACAACACCGTCGGCCTGGCCAAGGCCGCCAAGATCTTCAACGTGCCGACGATCTACACCTCGGTGGAAACCGAAAGCTTCAGCGGTTTTATCTGGCCGGAGTTGCTGGCAGTGCATCCGGATCAAAAGCCGATCGAGCGCACCTCGATGAACTCCTGGGAAGACAAGGCGCTGGTTGACGCGGTGAAAGCCACCGGCCGCAAGAAGCTGATCATTGCTGCGCTCTGGACTGAAGTCTGCCTGACCTTCCCGGCGCTGGAAGCCCTGGCTGAAGGCTACGAGGTGTACATCGTGACCGACGCTTCTGGCGGCACCACCAAAGAAGCTCACGACATGTCGGTGCAGCGGATGATTCAGGCAGGCGCGGTGCCGGTCACCTGGCAACAAGTGCTGCTGGAATACCAGCGTGACTGGGCACACAAAGACACTTACGAGGCGGTAATGGAACTGGTGCTGGAACACAGCGGCGCGTATGGCATGGGTGTGGATTACGCCTACACCATGGTGCACAAGGCACCGCAGCGTCAGGTCAAATAACACCGGTGTCGCTAAATCAACTCTGCAACCTGTAGGAGCGAGCCTGCTCGCGATAGCGGAGTGTCAGACGACAGATATGTTGACTGACACGACCTCATCGCGAGCAGGCTCGCTCCCACATTGGGTGATGGGGTTACATGATGTGTTTTTCGGGTTCGGGGATGTGGCTTGCGCCTAGCATCGCCGGGAGCAACCCGGCCCGCAGATCCCCGCCACTCGGCTGCTGATAAAGGCTCAAGCCAAACTCCGGCAGCACCGCCAGCAGATAATCGAAAATATCCCCCTGAATCCGCTCGTAATCCGCCCACGCCGTAGTGCGGGTGAAGCAGTAGATTTCCAGCGGAATCCCCTGCGCTGTGGTCTGCATCTGCCGAACCATGCAGGTCATGTTCGGCTGGACCTCCGGATGGCTTTTCAAATACGCCAGCGCGTAGGCGCGGAAGGTCCCGATGTTGGTCATCCGCCGACGGTTGGCCGACATTGCCGCGACGTTGCCCTGAGCCTCGTTCCAGGCCTTGAGTTCAGCCTGTTTGCGGCTGATGTAGTCGGTCAGCAGATGCACCTGGGACAGCTTTTGCTCTTCGTCATCACGGATGAATCGCACGCCGCTGGCGTCGATGAACAGGCTGCGCTTGATCCGTCGTCCACCGGACTGCTGCATGCCGCGCCAGTTCTTGAACGACTCGGACATCAGGCGCCAGGTCGGAATCGAAACGATGGTCTTGTCGAAGTTCTGCACCTTGACCGTGTGCAGCGTGATGTCCACCACATCGCCATCGGCGCCGACTTGCGGCATCTCGATCCAGTCGCCGACCCGCAGCATGTCGTTGCTGGTCAACTGCACGCTGGCGACAAACGACAACAGGGTGTCTTTGTAGACCAACAGAATCACCGCCGACATGGCGCCCAGACCCGACAGCAGCAACAGCGGCGAGCGGTCGATCAACGTGGCGACGATGATGATCGCGCCAAATACGTACAACACCATTTTCGCCAGTTGCACGTAGCCTTTGATCGAGCGGGTGCGGGCGTGTTCGGTGCGGGCGTAGATGTCCAGCAACGCATTGAGCAGGGCGCTGATCGCCAGCACCAGGAACAGAATGGTGAAGGCCAGTGCGACGTTGCCGAGGAAAATCAGGCTGGTTTTGCCCAGCTCCGGCACCAGGTGCAGGCCGAACTGGATCACCAGCGACGGCGTCATCTGCGCCAGGCGATGAAACACCTTGTTCTGGCGAAAGTCGTTGACCCAGTGCAACGCCGGTTGGCGGCCGAGCATTTTGGTCGCGTGCAGGATCAGGTAACGCGCCACTCGTCCGAGGGTCAGCGCCACCACCAGCAACAGAAGCAGCCCGAGGCCGGAATGCAGGAGCGGATGCTGATCGAGAGCACCCCAGATGTCTTGGACGTTGAGCCAGAGCTGTTTGATATCCATGGGTAAAACCGTTTCTTCTATTGTCCGTGTCGGACCGATTAGAGCATTTAAGACGCTTTGCATGACGTTTAAGGACAAAAGAGGCAACAAAAAAGCCACTGTTTACGGTCGATTGCATAAAGAAACTCGGCCTTCGCGCTCGAAACCGTTACCCTATGCAGCTGTTTTTTTGTATTTCTTCGAGGTAGCACCCGTGTTTTCCCAATTCGCCCTGCACGAACGCCTGCTCAAAGCCGTGGCCGAGCTTAAATTTGTCGAGCCAACGCCTGTGCAAGCAGCGGCTATTCCGCTGGCGCTCCAAGGGCGTGACCTGCGGGTGACAGCGCAAACCGGTAGCGGCAAAACCGCTGCTTTCGTTTTGCCGATCCTCAACCGTCTGATCGGCCCGGCGAAAATCCGCGTCAGCATCAAGACCCTGATCCTGTTGCCGACCCGCGAGCTGGCCCAGCAGACCATCAAGGAAGTCGAGCGATTTGCGCAATTCACCTTCATCAAGTCCGGCCTGATCACCGGCGGTGAAGACTTCAAGGTCCAGGCCGCCATGCTGCGCAAGGTGCCGGACATCCTGATCGGTACGCCGGGCCGGATGATCGAGCAACTGAACGCCGGCAACCTCGACCTGAAAGAAGTCGAAGTGCTGGTGCTCGACGAAGCCGACCGCATGCTCGACATGGGCTTTGCCGAAGACGTGCAGCGTCTGGTGGACGAGTGCACCAATCGCCAGCAGACCATGCTGTTCTCCGCCACCACTGGCGGTTCGGGCCTGCGCGAGATGGTTGCCAAGGTTCTGAACAACCCGGAACACCTGCAGCTGAACAACGTCAGCGACCTGAATGCGACCACTCGTCAGCAGATCATCACCGCTGACCACAACCAGCACAAAGAGCAGATCGTGAACTGGCTGCTGGCCAACGAGACCTATCAGAAGGCCATCGTGTTCACCAACACCCGGGCCATGGCCGACCGTATCTACGGCCGCCTGGTGGCGCAGGAATACAAAGCGTTCGTCCTGCACGGTGACAAGGACCAGAAAGACCGCAAGCTGGCGATCGATCGCCTGAAGCAAGGCGGCGTGAAAATCCTCGTGGCCACCGACGTTGCCGCTCGCGGCCTGGACGTTGATGGCCTGGACCTGGTGATCAACTTCGACATGCCGCGCAGCGGCGACGAATACGTTCACCGCATCGGTCGCACCGGCCGTGCCGGCAACGATGGCCTGGCCATCTCGCTGATCTGCCACGGCGACTGGAACCTGATGTCGAGCATCGAGCGCTACCTCAAGCAGAGCTTCGAGCGCCGCACCATCAAGGAAGTCAAAGGCACCTACGGCGGACCGAAAAAGGTCAAGGCCTCGGGCAAAGCGGTTGGCGTGAAGAAGAAAAAGGTCGACGCCAAGGGCGAGAAGAAGAAAACCGGCGCCAAGGCACCGACCAAGCGCAAAATCGCCAACCGCCCGAAGACCGACGCCCTGTCGCTGGTCAGCAAGGACGGCATGGCCCCGCTCAAGCGCCGCAAGCCGGAAGCCCCGGCTGCTGAATAAAGCGCCGTAGCGATCCCATAAAAAAACCGGACCCAGGTCCGGTTTTTTTTTCGCCCGCAAATTGCACGCACCCCCTGTAGGAGCCGGCTTGCCGGCGATGCGATCTAACCGATACACCGCGGTGCAGCCATCGCCAGCAAGCTGGCTCCTACAGAACGATTACCGGATGACGGAAATCGACCCCAACGCCAGCGCCGCCAACAACATCACCCCCACCGTGCCGATCGTCCATTTCAACGTCATGCGCTGGTTATCGCCGTAGTCCAGATCCAGCAACCCACACAGCAGATACGTGGACGCCACCAGCGGACTGAGTAAATGCACCGGTTGGCCGATCAACCCGGCGATTGCCATCTCCTTGCCGCTGATGCCGTAGTGGCTGGCGGTTTCGGCGAGGATCGGCAGCACGCCAAAGTAGAACGCATCGTTGGTCAGCACGTAGGTGAACGGCATGCTGATGAACGCGGTGATGATCGACATCGAACTGCCGGCCCATTGCGGGATGACATGGATCAGGCTTTCGGAAATGGCCTTGGTCATGCCGGTGCCGCCCATGATGCCGACGAAAATCCCAGCCGCGAAGATCAGCAAGGTCACCGCCATGACGTTATCGGCGTGGCGCGCGATCACCGCTTTCTGCTCTTTGAGGTTGGGGAAATTCACCACCAGGCCGATACCGAACGCGAGCATGAACAACACCGCAGGTGGCATCACCGCGAGCATCATCATCGCGATCAGGGCGATGGTCAGCGCGGCATTGAACAGAAAGCGCCAGTCGTTCAAGCGAAATTCGGTGAAGTGCTCCAGCCCTTCATTGGCGTCGAGTTGCACCACGCCCAAGCGGCGTCGTTCCAGCCGTCCGAGGTACAGCGCCACAAAAATCACCCACACAAGTCCAATGGCCATCAATGGCAGCATCGCCACGAACAGCTCGGTAATGTCGACTTTCATGGCGCTGGCCGCCCGGGAAAACGGCCCGGCCCACGGCAGAATGTTCATCACGCCAATGGCCAGCAACAGCACCGTGGCCATGACTTGCAGGCGCACGCCGGTGCGGCGATACAACGGTAGCAGCGCCGCGCAGGTGATGATGTAAGTGGTGGCGCCATCGCCGTCGAGGCCGACGCAAATTCCGAGAATCGCCGTGCCCAGCACGATTTTCTGCGGATCGCCTTTCACTGCTTTGAGGATCAGTTTGACCAGCGGGTTGAACAATCCGGCGTCGGTCATCATGCAGAAATACAGGATCGCAAAGGTCAGCATCACCCCGGTCGGGGCCAGCATTTTCAGGCCATCGAACATCATCGGCCCCAGTGTCGTGGTGTAGCCGGCCAGGCAGGCAAAGGCGACCGGGACCAGCAACAGCGCAACCAGCGGCGACAGGCGTTTGCTCATGACCAGGTACATGAAGCACGTGATCATCGAATAGCTGAGTAGGGTCAGCATGATTTCCCTCGTTTTTTATAGGTTTTGTCCGGGTATGACGGCGGGCGAAAGCAACGCTTTGTCATTGATAGTGTTCTGTTAGACAGAACATCATTCCTTTTGATGGAACAACTTTCCGGCCAAATTTTTACGCTGTCAAGTTTTTGTCCATTCGTTGACAAGCCATCGAAACCCGGCAGATACTAAAAATAGAACAATATTCTGTCAGATAGAACGTTTATCGAAATGCCCAGAAACAAGGGCTTTCGTGGCGTCTCAGGAGGGCTGGTGATGGGTCATTCGAACGAAATCGATATTCTGGTCAGCGAAGTCGGGCCCCGTGACGGGTTGCAAAGCGTCGCGGCGACCATGCCGACCGAACTGAAACTGAAATGGATCTCCGCATTGGCGAGCGCCGGGCTACGAGAGATCGAAGTGGGCTCCTTCGTGTCGCCGAAACTGCTGCCGCAGATGGCTGATACCGCTGCAGTGGTGGCTTTTGCGCGGACCTTGCCCAACCTGTTCGTGACCGCGCTGGTGCCCAACCTCAAGGGCGCCGAAGCGGCCTTCAAGGCGGGCGTGCAGAAAATCACGATGCCGATTTCGGTGAGCGAACCCCATTCCCTGGCCAACATCCGCAAAACCCACGCCGAGGTTTATCAGGAGGTGCGCAACGTCGTTGCCTTGCGCAACGAGCAGTACCCGCACGTCGAAATCGAGGCCGGTTTGTCGACGGTGTTTGGCTGCACGATCCAGGGCGAAGTGCCGGACGACGACACCGTGCGCATGGCCCTGATCATGGCCGAGCTGGGCGTCAACGAAGTGGGGCTGGCCGACACCGTCGGTTACGCCAACCCGACACAAGTGCGGCGCTTGTTCACCCGGCTGCGCCAGGAATTGCCGGGCATTGCCGGCAGTGCCCATTTCCACAACACCCGCGGCCAGGGCCTGGCCAATGTGCTCGCGGCGCTGGACGTCGGCGTGACCACCATCGACGCGTCTCAGGGCGGCATCGGCGGGTGCCCTTATGCGCCCGGCGCGTCCGGCAACATCGTCACCGAGGATCTGGTGTACCTGCTCGAATCCATGGGCCTGCGCACTGGCATCGACATCGATCGGCTGGTGCAGGCCCGCGAATGGTTGCGCCAGGGCCTGCCGGGAGAAGCGCTGTACGGCTTCATCCCGGACGCCGGAGTCGGCAAGAATTTTCACTATGCACAGAAGGCGCTATGAACATGAGCCCCAGCCAACAACAAAAGCCTCTGCCGCTGGCCGGCATTCGGGTCATCGAGTTTGTCCACATGGTCATGGGACCGACCTGCGGCCTGGTGCTGGCTGACCTCGGGGCCGAGGTGATCAAGGTCGAACCTGTTCCTGCGGGCGACAACACCCGGCGCTTGATGGGCTCCGGCGCGGGGTACTGGACCACCTACAACCGCAACAAGAAAAGCTTCGCCGTCGACCTGAAATCCGCCGAAGGCATTGCTGCGGTCAAAAAGCTGATTGCCACCGCCGATGTGGTCACCGAGAACTTTCGCCCCGGCACCATGGAAAAACTCGGCCTGGGCTACGCCGACGTGAAAGCCATCAAGCCGGACATTATTTACAGCTCCATGAAAGGTTTCCTGCCCGGCCCCTACGAACATCGTACGGCGCTGGACGAAGTGGTGCAGATGATGACGGGGTTGGCCTACATGACCGGCCCGGTCGGCCAGCCTTTGCGCGCCGGGGCGTCGGTCAACGATGTCATGGGCGGGATGTTCAGCGCGATTTCGATTCTGGCGGCGCTGTTGCAGCGTAACCAAGGCGCTCAGGGGCAGTTCGTGCAGACCGGCCTGTTCGAGAATTCGGCGTTCCTGGTGGCCCAGCACATGATGCAAAACGTGGTCACCGGTACACCGGCGGCACCGATGCCGAGTCGGGTTTCGGCGTGGGCGATTTATGACGTGTTCAGTTGCGCCGGTGAAGAGCAGGTCTTCCTCGGCGTGGTCAGCGACAGTCAGTGGAAAAGTTTTTGTGAGGTGTTCGGCTTCGATGCCTTCGGCAGTGATCCGCAGTTGGCCGGCAACAATCAGCGAGTCGCCGCGCGCAAGGTGATCCTGCCGCAAGTCCGCGAATGCCTGGCGGGCATGAGCAAGGAACAGGTGATGGCGCTGTGTGAAAAGGCCGGTCTGCCGTTTTCACCGATCCAGCGACCTCAGGACCTGTTCGACGACAAACACCTGAACGAGTCGGGTGGCATGGCTGAGGTGACGTTGCCTGACGGTCAATCGGTCAAGGTGCCGATGCTGCCGTTTGAAATGGACGGCCAGCGCTTTGGTACGCGCTTGAATGTGCCTGAGTTGGGCAGCCATAGCGATGAGTTGCTGGTGGAGTTGGGTTATTCGGATAGCGATATCAGTGCACTGCATCGCGCTGGCGTGATCAAGTCCGAGGGGTGAAGGGTGGTCGCCCGTTCGCTCAACGGTTAAGGTAGCCGCTGCGCAGCCCGGTGCTGGCGCCGTCCTGAAGTTTTGTCACGAGCGAACATGAGCAAACAAACCCCATCGGAAGACGAACCTTCCACGCCCGCTGCCGAAGGCGGCGTGGCGGCCGTGGATCGCGCCTTTGCGATCCTCGCGGCGTTCGACGTCGGCAGCAACAGCCTGCCACTGGCGGAAATCGCCCGGCGCACCGGCCTGTATAAAAGCACCATCCTGCGTTTGATGAGTTCGCTGGAACGCGCCGGTTTCATCCGCCGCCTCGGCGATGGGCAATACGCCGTCGGCCCCGAACCGCTGCGGTTGGCGCAGGTCTACCAGACCTCGTTCCGCCTGCGGGACGTGATCTACCCGCTGCTGGAATCCTTGTCCGACACGAGCGGCGAAACCTCCTCTTTTTACGTACGGGAAAACGACAGCCGCGTGGTGTTGTTTCGCGTCGAGCCGAAGCGCGCAGTCAGGGTTTCCCTGCATGAAGGTGCACGATTCCCACTGAATGCCGGGGCGTCGGGCAAAGTCCTGCGAGCCTTCGGCGCGCTATCCGAGCCGACCCTCGGTGCGATTCGCGAGCAATTCTGGGCAAGTTCCTTTGGGGAACGGGATCCGGAGACGGCTTCGGTGTCGGTGCCTGTATTCAATGCCGCGTATGAATTGACCGGTGCGTTGACCTTGTCCGGCCCGGCGGAGCGATTCAGCCAGGAGAAAGTTGCCACGGCGTGCGGGTTGTTGCTCGACGCAGCGGCCAGGGCGACCGTCGCGTTAGGCGGGGACAATCGCGAATTGCTCAAGGCGGCTGAGCGCATCACTTAAGCATTGCACAAACCCTTGTAGGAGCCAGCTTGCTGGCGATCTTTCGCGACTCGGTGTATCTGGTCAACCGAATCGCCAGCAAGCTGGCTCCTACAAGGTCAGCTTTCAGCTTTTTTATCTGCTGTTTCCAACTCCCTCAGACGCTGATCGATCAACTGGCACTTGTCCGGCAGATCCGCGCTGGCCGTGCCCAAATCCATTTTCTGCAATTCATCGTTGATCTCCTTGGCCTTCTTCGGATTCTGCTCGGTGAGCTTGGCCACTTCCTTGGCCAGTTGTTCGCGTTTGGCGGTGGCCTCCTCGGGTGTGCAAGCCCAGGCGGGGAGGGCGCAAGCGAGGGTGGCGGCGAGGGTGAGTTTCAGCAAGGTTTTCATGGAATGGGCCTCGATTCCGTTTTGGGCGGTTAATCGGTTGAGGCCACTCGGGACCTTAAAGTTCCGCTTGCTGCACACGGTGAAAACAGCGCCTGGGAATTGTCCTGTTGCCCTTGGTTTTTCTTCCGGCATGCGCTCTGAGGTTTCCTGCCGTTTCCCGGATTGGTCTGCTTCAGGCGATAGCGCTCATCGGTTTGCGTTTCCTGGCAGGATGAATAATTGACGTCAGGATAGTGGCCATCTAACATCGCGCCACTATTTTGCTATTACGCCCTAATTCGAGGGATCGAACATGTCTCTGCCCGCCCTCGTGGCGAGGTTGTGCCTGGCTTTGCTGTGCCTTTCTCCACTGAATCTCGCTCATGCCGCGCCCACTCCCGGTGAAACCGACCTCATCCGTGAACGCCAGGATCGTCTGCTCGAAGAGCAGCGTCGGCGCCTCGAAGAGCTTAAAGAGTTGCCCGGCAAGGAAGTGAAACCGGTCCAGCCCTCGGCACCTGCCGACAGCCGTTGCTTCCCTATCCAGGACATCGAACTCAAAGGCACCGACAGCCTTTCTGCCGGTGAACGCGAACGCTTGCTCAAGCCCTACATCGGCCAATGCCTGGGCGTCTCTCAGCTCAACGAATTGCTCAAGGTCATCACCACTCGCTACATCGAAAAAGGCCTGGTGACCAGCCGCGCTTACTTGCCGCAGCAGGACTTGTCCGGTGGGCATTTAAAAGTCTTGGTCGTTGAAGGGCGGCTTGAAGGTCTGAAAGGTGCGCAGGGCAGCCAACTCTCGGACCGCGAACTGGCCATGGCTTTTCCGGGCCAGAGTGGCGGATTGGTCAATCTGCGTGAAATTGAACAGATGGTTGATCAGCTCAACCGCTTGCCGTCGAATCAGGCGCAGATGGAATTGACCCCGGGCCAGAACGTCGGCGGCAGCGAAATCCTGGTCAAGAACACACCGCAAAAGCCTTGGCGCGTCGGGTTGTCGCGCAGCAACGACGGTCAGCGCAGCACCGGCGAGCAGCAGTGGCGCACGACGCTGGACTGGGACAGTCCGCTGGGGCTGGCCGATCAGTTGATGCTGCGCGGCGGTGGCGATGTGATGACCGATCACCAGCACACATCCAACAACGCAACGCTGTATTACAGCCTGCCGTGGGGCTGGTGGGACTTCAGTTACACCTACACCCAGAACGAGTACCGCACGCAGCTTGTCGCCAACGATTACCCCTTCAAGCTGACCGGCGACACCGAAAACCATCAGCTGCGGGCCGAGCGGGTGATCCACCGCGATGCCATGAGCAAGACCTCACTCAGCGCCGGCCTCTCTTATTTGCGCACCAACAACTTCATTGAAGACAGCAAGCTCAAGTTCAGCAGCAACCGGATTACCGAGTCGCAGTTCGGCATCAATCACGGTCGGCGCGTCGGCAGCGCGTTCGTCAACCTCGACCTGGGTATGCATGAAGGCATCGGCGCACTCGATGCTCAGGGCAATGACCATCCCGCCCCCGGCGAGCCGGATGCGCGTTACCGCAAATACATGGCCGTCGCGTCCTACCTGCAACCGTTCAAGGTGTGGGGCGAGTCGTTCAGTTTCACCAGCCTGATGACCGGCCAGCGCAGTGAAGACGTGTTGTTCAGTCCGCAACGCACCAGCCTCGGCGGGCAATCGTCGATTCGTGGCTACAAGGACCAATCCTTGTCGGGCGACAGTGGCGGTTACTGGCGCAACGATCTGCGCTGGACCCGTCCAGTGAGCGCCGAATGGCTGCGCCCGGTGTTCGCTGAATACGGCACTAGCCTCGGTTACGACCAGGGCGTGATCCGCGGCAATCGTTTCAATGACGATCAGCACGGGCGCATGTCCAGCAACTCGGTGGAGCTGTTTGCACGCGGTCAGCATGTCGCCGCCAGCGTGACCTTCGCCCACTCCCTGGAACGCCCGGACACCCTGACCGAGCGTGAAGCGCCGATCTATTTCCGCGTGGATTTCTTCCTTTAATTTCGCTGCATCGAGACCTTCCACATGGACGTTCGCCAGTACGCTTTCCTCGCTCGCCAGTCTTCTGCCGTGGTGAAACCCCGCGAGCACTTCTGGGGCATGCCCAAGCGCGGATTGGCGTTCCTGCTGGCCAACGTCATGTTCTGGCAACCGATGTGGGCACAGGCCGACGGCATTGTGGTCGCTACGCCGGGCACTACGCTGGACAATGCCGGCAACGGCATGCAAATCGTCAACATCGCCACGCCCAATGGCAGCGGTCTGTCGCATAACCAGTTCCATGATTACAACGTCAGCGCCCAAGGGCTGATCCTCAACAACGGCTCGGCGCAGACTTCGCTCTCGCAACTGGGCGGCATCATCATCGGTAACCCGAACCTGAAAAACAGCGGTTCGGCGCAGACGATCCTTAACGAAGTCATCGGCGGCAGCCCCAGCCAGTTGCGCGGTTACACCGAAGTGGCGGGGCAGTCGGCACACGTCATTGTCGCCAACCCCTATGGCATCACCTGCAACGGCTGCGGCTTCATCAACACCCCGCGCGTGACCTTGACCACCGGCAAACCGGTGCTTGATGGCGCGGGTCGCGTCGATCACTTCCAGGTCGATCAAGGCAGCATTGCCATCGAAGGTGCCGGGCTCAACGCGAGCAACATCGATCAGTTCGACCTCATCACCCGCTCGGCGACGATCAACGCCAACCTCTACGCGAAAAAACTCAACGTCATTACCGGGCGCAACAACGTTGACGCCACCAGCCTGTCGGCCAAGGCCCTGGCGCCGGATGGTTCCACAGCGCCAATGCTGGCAATCGACAGCAGCGCGCTCGGCGGCATGTACGCCGGTGCGATCAAACTGGTGGGCACTGAGCAGGGCGTGGGCGTCAAACTCGGCGGGGAGATGGCGACCAGTGCCGGTAATCTCAACCTCGACGTCAATGGCAAGCTGACACTGGCGACCACCGGCGCCAGCGGCGCGCTCACGGTCAAGGCGCAAAGTGTGCAAGCGGATGGCCCGCTGTACGCCGGCGGCAACCTGAACGTCACGGCCAGTGAAGACCTGTTCAATCAGAAGAGCATCGCTGCAGGCGGCAACGTGATGCTGGCCAGTAACGGCCAACTGACCAACCTCGGCATCATCGAAGCCGGGATCAATGCCGACAACACCCACAACCTGACGGGCGACGTGCAGATCAACGCCAAAAACCTGCGCAACGCGGGCCAGGTCATTGCTGCGCGCAAGCTCACCGCCAACGTCGAAAAAGACTTCGATAACCGCAAAGGGCTGATGAGCGCGAACGCGGCGCTCGCAAAAGTGACGGTCGGCGGACGGCTCGACAACACCGAAGGCACCCTTCAGGCAAAGACTGATCTGGTGGTCAGCGGCGCAACGGTCATCAACCAGAACGGTGCGATGCTCGGCAAGGCGGTCACCGTTACCGCCACCCACCTCGACAACAGTCAGCAGGGCCGCGTCGTGGCGGACAGCGGCGCACTGACCGTGACGGTGGATCAAGCCGTCAACAACCAGCAGGGACGGCTGCAAGCCACCGCCGGTGATGTTGCACTCAAGGCCGGCAGCGTCGACAACCGCGCAGGTGTCGTAGTCGGGCAAAAAGTGGCAGTGACCACCACGTCAGGCAATCTGGACAACCGCGCCGGGCAAGTGCTTGGCAACCGTCTGGAGGTCGACGCCAAAACCGCCGTTGATAACCGTGAGAGCGGCCAACTGCTCGCGGGCAGCGACGGCTTGAAACTGAAAGCCAAAGGGCTACAGAACCAACAAGGCAACATCACCGCCGGTGGCAGCCACGCTGAACTCGATTTGGGTCAGGGCCGTCTGGACAACCAGTCGGGCACCCTCAGCGCGAGCAGCGTCAGCCTGACCGCGGGTGACGTCGATAACAGTGGCGGCAGCCTTGTCAGCCTGGCAGGCAACCTGCAATTGACGGTGGATCGTCTGATCAACCAGGGTGGCTTGATCGAAGCCAGCCAGAAAGTGCAGCTCGATGGGCAGAACCTGGACAACAGTGCCGGGGGCCGACTGCTTGCGCACTTCGGTGATTTGAGTCGAATCGCCCTGCAAAACGAACTGGATAACCGTGGCGGACACATCGCCATCGGCAGCGATAACTTCGTCCTGCAGGCCGGCACCTTGCGCAACGGCGCCGGGCAGATCGAGCACGCGGCCACCGGTCAGTTCAGCGTGAACTCCGCCAGCCTGTTCAGCGCCCAGGGGCGCTTGGTCGGTCTCGGCAGTGGCGACTGGAACATCACAAACGTCGACGGTATCGGCCTTTGGCATGTCAACGGTGCGCTGGATATCAGCGGCCTGCAAAGCATCGCCCTGCAAGCCGGTGACCGCATCGCCAGCGCCAGCAGCCTGAGCCTGGATGCGGTCAGCCTGAGCAATGCCGGCGAGTTGCTCAGCGACGGCGACCTCACCCTCAAGCTGTCCGGCAACCTGACGAACCAAGGGCTGATCTCGACCCAGCAGGCGTTGAAAATCAAAGCGGCCAACGTGACCCAGAACGACGGCCGAATCGCCAGTGCCGGTAACGGCGAACTGGTCCTGAGCGGCACGCTCGACAACCTCGGCCGGTTGACCTCCAGCGCCAATCTGAGCGTCGTCGCCGACCGCATCGACAACGGCGGCACACTTGGCGCGCAACAGCTACTCACCCTCAGCGCTACCCGAGACATCAACAACCGGGCGGACAGCCTGATCTTCAGCGGCGCCGACATGACCTTGCGCGCCGACAGCCTGCTCAACCGCTACGCCGACTTCTACAGCAAAGGAAAACTCAGCTTCGCGGCCCGTGATGGCGGCAAGGCCAGCCTGTTGATCAACCGCTCCGGCAGCATCGAAAGCGGCAGTGACATCGACATCAAGGTGCGCGAGCTGATCAACGAAAAAGCCGAATTCGAAGCCACCCAAAGCATCGCCAGCCGCCGCATCGTGATCAACTGCACCGATTGCAGCGGCGGTACTCACTCCGGCTATTACATCGTCCGCACCCTTTACGAAGGCAGCATTCTCAAGGACTCCCCGGCGTCGCGACTGCTGGCTAACCAGGACCTGCTGCTAGACGCGGTCACCGTCACCAACGGCCAGAGCCTGCTGGCCGCCAACCGCCACACGACCATCACGGCCAGCAACTTTTATAACCGTGGGTTCACCCTCGACAATCGCGAAGAGAACATCAACTACTTCCTCGACGGCGTCAGCAAGAGTGCTTACCGGGTCACCGAGGCCGCGACCAACGCCTGGAACGCCAACTACGCCGGGCAGCCACTCGCCAGTCAGGCGCCGATTCCGATCGAGGTGACGAAATACCCGATCGAGAACATCACCAACACCATCATGCCCGGCAACAACACGACCCATGTCGGCACCGTGCAGGCCGGTGGCGCGCTGAAACTGAACGTCAGCGGTGAGCTGGTCAACGGCAGCCTCACCAACCAGGGGAACGCCCAACTCATCGGCGCCACCCTCGACAGCCAGGCCTTTGGCGCCGGTGGCCAGCAAATAATCCTGGCCAGCCCGGTGGGCAGCCCGGGCCCGTTGAAGGACGTCAAACGCATTGAAACCGTCGCTGTCGACGGCAGCGTAAAAGTCAGCTTTGTCCCGGTCGATTTTACCGGCGCAGCCTTCGTCGGCATCGACCCGACCTCGCTCCCGAGTTTCCGCCTGCCTCAAGGCAGTTACGGCCTGTTCACCCAGAGCCGCAACCCGGCCAACAAATACCTGATCGAAACCAACCCCTCGTTCGTCGACCTCTCGAAGTTCATGAGCTCGGACTACTTGATCGGCAAGCTGGGCTACGACCCCGACCAGGCCGCGCGCCGACTGGGCGACGGCCGCTACGAAACCCGACTGATTGCCGACGCCGTGCGCGCCCAGACCGGCCAGCGCTTCCTCGCCGACGGCCTGAGCAGCGACTACGAGCAATTCCAGTACCTGATGGACAACGCCATCAGCAGCAAAAACGCCCTGAACCTGAGCGTCGGCGTCATGCTGACCTCGCAGCAGGTGGCCGCCCTGACCCACGACATCGTCTGGATGGAAGAGCGGGTCATCAACGGCGAAACCGTGCTGGTGCCGGTGCTGTACCTGGCCAAAGTCGACTCGCGCAATCTGCGCGGCGGCAGCCTGATTCAAGGGCGCAACGTAGAGATAATCACCGGCGGCGATCTGAAAAACGTCGGGACATTGCGCGCCAGTGAAGACCTCAGCGCCTTGAGCGGCGGCAGCATCTTGCAGGGCGGCCTGGCACAGGCCAACGCCAACCTGACCCTGCTGGCGCAAGACAGCATCCGCAACGCCATGGCCGGGGAAATCCGCGCCGACAAGGTCAACCTCACCAGCCTCAAAGGCGACATCGTCAACGACCGCACCGCCACGACATTCAACATCGGCGCCGGCAGCGCCACGCAACTCGATGCCGGCAGCAGCATCAGCGCCGGTTCAAAACTGACGATCAACGCGGCGAACAACCTGACCAGCAAAGGCCAGATCAGCAGCGGCGGCGATGCCACGTTGACCGCCGGCAACGACATCAACCTGCTCGCAGTGGAAGACCGCACCGTCACCCGCGACGCCCTGCGTCGCGGCCTGCGCACCGAAGAAACCCTCACCCAGTTGGGCTCCAGCGTAACCGCCGCGGGCAACCTGACCCTGCACGCCGGTCGCGACCTCAACGCCGTGGCCAGCAAGGCCAGTGCTGGAAAGGACTTGAACGCCAGCGCCGACGGCGACATCAACCTGATCTCGGCCGAGGACGAACACAACCTTGAGAGCCGCTACAAGAAGGGCAACAAAAAGGTTCATGAGATCGATGACCAGACTCGTCAGGTAGCCAGCGAGTTTAGTGCGGGGGGGAATCTGTCTGTCAAAGCCGCCGGGGATGTAACGCTGCGGGCCAGTAACCTGACAGCAGGCGACGAGGCCTACGTTTACGCCGGCAACAACCTCAACGTGCTCGCCGCGGAAAACAGGGATTACACGCTGTATGACATGACGGCCAAAGGCGCGTTTGGGGCGAAGAAAACCAAGCGTGATGAAGTGACGGATGTGAAATATGTCGGCAGTCACATCACCAGCGGAGGGAACCTGACGCTGGAGAGTGGCGGGGACCAGTTGTATCAGGTGGCCAAGCTTGAGAGTGGTAAGGACATTACGCTGGACAGTGGTGGGAGCATCACGTTTGAGGCGGTGAAAGACCTTCATGATGAAAGCCACACCAAGAGTGATAACGACGCTTTCTGGAACTCATCCAAAGGCAAGGGCAATACCGACGAGACATTGCGCCAGACCCAGATGATTGCCAAAGGCAACATCGTGATCAAAGCCGTCGACGGTCTGAAGATCGACATCAAACAAGTGGATCGCCAAACCGTCAGTCAGACCATTGATGCGATGGTCCAGGCTGATCCGCAATTGGCTTGGCTGAAGCAGGCGGAAGCCCGGGGCGATGTGGACTGGAGGCAGGTCAAGGAAATCCATGAGTCGTTCAAGTACAACAACTCGGGGTTAGGCCCCGCGTCGCAGTTGATCATTGCCATTGCCTTGGCGGCCGTGATGGGGCCGATGATGGTTGGCATGAACGCGATGTTGCAGGCGGTTGCGGTGAGTGCCGCGACGAAGGCCACCGTCAGTACCATCGACAACCGGGGCAATCTCGGGAAAGTCATCAAAGACGTTACTTCGAAGGACAGTATCAAAGGCTATGTGACGGCCGCTGCAACAGCGGGCGTTATGCAAGGAATTAAGTACGATCCGAGAGCAGTGGGGCTCGATGCCAAGAGCATGCGGGTTGTGGCCATCAAGATAACTGCGGATGCGCTGATCAAGACGGCTGTTTACGGAGGCAGCCTCAAGGACAATCTTGCTAGCTCAGCTGTGAGCGTTGCAGCGAACATCGGTGGTGCGATCGGAGCCGGAAAGATTGGGAATATGGTCCTCGCAGACGGTGGAATTGAGAAGATTCTCCTGCATGCGGGGTTGGGTGGTTTGTTGGCCGAAGTTATGGGAGGGGATTTCCGTACCGGGGCGCTGGCGGGTGGAGCTAACGAACTGTTGGTTGGGCTGCTCGGTGACAAGCTCTTGCCTTCCAACCTTGTTCAAGGTTCCGCGGATTACAACCAGGCCCAAGCTAATCTTCTAGCGCTTTCGCAAATTGTCGGTGTATTAGGTGCAGTGGCGACAGGTGGGGATGTCGGAATAGCAGCCACCGTGGCGGCCAATGCGACACAGAACAACTACCTGAGCCACAGCCAACTGCAGCGGGCCGCCAGAAAACTCAGCACCTGCACGACGACCGCTGATTGCGAGAGCATTGCTCAAGAGTTCAGGGAGATCAGTAAAGAGCAGGATATCGAAGCCATCAAGAACTGCGTGTTTGCAGTTGAACTTTGTCGTCCTACATCTCTGGATCACGCCAATACCATGGCTGACCTGAACAAGGTGTATGACGCATTAGGTGATGGCTCTCAAGCTGCTCAAAACGCGCTGAAGTCGCTAATCAGCGAAAACCACGACTTTCAGCAGATATTGGCCATGGCAACAGCTGGTCATTCCGCCGATGCGCTGGCAGGAGCGATGCAAGCCAAGTGGAACCTTACTAACGAACAAACAGAGGTTCTAAGGGACAACTTGGGCATGATTGCTGCTGCCGGTGCTGGTTTGGCGGCGGCTGGTGGTAAGGCTATAATTGGCTCCTTGAAGCCAGCGACAGGTACAAAAGCGACTACGACACCGCATACGCCACTAGCTGGTCCTACTGAAAACTGGAAAACCTTTGTTAATGCTGAAAAGCAGATTCAACTGGAGGCAGGTGCTGGGCAGCGTGTAGATCAAGTTATCAATGAAACTCTATCCGGTAAGAAAAATTTCACGAGTTCTATGACGCTCACAACCGATGAGGCCCTATCAGCAGGGCAGAAATATCTCGGTCCTGAGTACAGGGAAATCGGTAAGCCTGGATCTGGGGTGTTCCATAGCGCTGATGGCACCAAGGAATTCCGTATCGACTCAGGATCTATATCAGGAGCACACGCTCCAGGAGTTCCGCATGTGCATTTTGGAGTTAAAGACCCTGTGACTGGAGAATATATTTCTAACAATCATGTTCCCTATGCGGACTAGGATGTAAATATGTCTATCGTTCGGAAGGGTATTGTTGTCGCTGGCGAATATTCTGGCTGGAATATTTTTGTTGATGATGACCGTGATGGCGACACTGGTGGGTATTATCTTTACTTGAAAAAAAGTGATGCTGAGGGGTTTGATTACTGGTTTGAACATGAGGTTGGGCTTCAAGCCCAACTAGTTGGTTTTGAAGTGGATTGGATAGATTAGTATATTTAATGAGCATTATTTTTAGTTTGCCTTTGGTGCAAAAGGCGCAGGCGGAAGTGCTCTTCCAAACAGAGTTCCGGCTGTAGGTGTGCTAGATGATAGTGTCTTCGCACAAGTGTTAGCGAAGCCCACAAAAGCATTCGGTGAAGAAGGACAAAGTATTTATTCACCAGCAGCTGTGTGGGGTAACGTGGTCTGTCCCCATTTTTTCCATTTTTTACTGCGTCAGCAAGACCAGATTTACTAGTTATTGACTACTCGATCAATGGAACAAAAATGCGTAAGTCATTCAAGAATGAGGCCGGGCAATGAGCATTGAGCAACAAGTACAAGTCTTGAATTCGCTTACGCAGATTATGCATGATTCTGCGAGTGGGCAGTACGAAGAGATCCGCTGTGAATTTGAGTATGAGGTTTACGATGGAGGATGGTCTGTAGGTTCTAAATACTCATTTGTTCGCGATGGCTTGTTCTTTAGCGAGCTTTTAGATGACCCTGAAGATAGAGTTTCTAGTCATGTGCATAAGCTGCACGAACTGATGAAGTCGCACACGGGTGGCGATTGGAAAAAATTTGTATTGGTTATCGATCCTAGTGGTAAAGCGAATTCCAAATTCACCTATTAAGTTAGGGCAAAAGGCGCAGGTGGGATTGCTTGTCCAAACAGCGTTCCGGCTTTAAGTGTGTTAAATGATGGTAAGTGTTAGCGGAATCCACAAAAGCGTTCAGTGAGGAGGGACAGAGTATTTGTTCGCAAGCAGCTGGGCGGCCTATCAATACGGTTGCTGATCTTACTGTTGCCTGAAGGGGGTAACAGGGGCAGATCACGTTTTTGTAATTAAGATAGGCTACATTCTCTAAGCATATTTTGATTGGCCGAAATGATAGTTGAACGTGGTTTGCCCCCATTTTTTTCATGGGCGTTCGCAGTGGGTTATTGATTGACGGAGGCATTATGGCCGGCTTGTTGGAAATTGTGTTTGAAGATGTCGGCAAGGACCTAGTCTTGCCATTGCTGGAGACGATTATTTCTGACTCTGAGGCAATCGTTGGTGCCGAGTGTTCAGAGGGTTTTCCGGTTTGGAGTAATGGAAATATTCAGCTCGACTTCATCAGGGCTGCGATTGAGTTTGATGCGGCAGTCAGTATTTTTGTCAATGTTGAGAACTTAAGATTTACTGATATGAGTGTGAAATCAGCACTCGTACGGATTGTTAAATATGAAGATACTTTTGATCTTGATATTAGTTTTTATGAGAATGATGTCGGGTTGTTCAGTGCTGATATGGTTGGTGATTTGTTTGCGTATTCAAAAGAAATAAATAAACAGTTTAAGCTTGTTAATTGTTATTTTGGGATGGAACCTGCCTCAGACGAAACGACACGCTTTTTCACTAATAAAGTGTTGGGGCCGCTAAAGTAAGGAGCGAAGAGTTAAACGGGCGACCTAACGGATTGCCCGTTTTCATTCATCCCGCAATTTTCATCGGCATCTTCGACGGCACCGATCCGGCCTCACTCCCGAGTTTCCGCCTGCCTCAAGGCGATTACGTCCCGCTCACCCAGAGCCGAAGCCCGGCCAACAAATACCTGATCGAAACCAACTCCTCGCTCGTCGACCTCTCGAAGTTCATAGGATAAAAGGGGACAGACCACATTTTTTGAGGCGTATTTTTATTAGTTGAAATGATGGGGTATAGAAAGGAGTTTTTTTTTCTTAGGTTGGCTAATCTTTCGGTTTGACTTGTATGAAAGGACTCACCATATTCCTCGCAAAGCACGTATCTTGATGCCGGGAGACCGAACAAATATTAAATTTTTTAGATTGGAAGCGTGGTCTGGCCCCTTTTTTCTACGTCTCGGGTGGAGTTTGGTTGCAAATTACTGGGGTACTCTAAAATCCAAGGTGGTGCGCCATGAGTGAAATTATTTATCCTCTTCGTAAAGATTTCCTGGCTTTTTTTCTTTGTCCGCTAATACTTGGATTCATTGCTGGAATTATCAAAACAGTAGCAGTACTCACCGAGTTGGTAAGTAATCCAAAATTGCTGGGTTCGGTGAGAGGGGCTGAATTGCTGTTG
Organism: Pseudomonas sp. BF-B-15; assembly: GCF_019946675.1. Taxonomy (NCBI): domain Bacteria; kingdom Pseudomonadati; phylum Pseudomonadota; class Gammaproteobacteria; order Pseudomonadales; family Pseudomonadaceae; genus Pseudomonas; species Pseudomonas sp. BF-B-15. The sequence goes on along the minus strand of NZ_JAGYFZ010000074.1, from coordinate 8,299 downwards.
ATGCCGTTTTTGACCCCGCTTCTCATACAGTTGGCTTTCTTCCTGCCATTTCTGGGTTACGCATTGGTGATTGTATTAATTAAAGTCAAGAAGACACCTCGTAATTGCATGGTTGTTTCCTTTTTGGGAAGTTGTGTGGCCGCGTCGTGGGTGTTGTTGTTTATTTCAAATATGGTGCAAAACATCAAGGGGCCCAGTATTCGGACTATGTTATTGAATTACTGGTGCTGTTCGCCGCATCAATGGCTACCTGTTGGTTAACGGCCCATTTCTTTTTACCTGAGGGAAGCCAGGTTGAAGGTTAGAGGGGCTAACGGGGACAGACTACATTTCCTGTATAGAAAACGTGGTCTGTCCCCATTTTTCCTTGAAACTATCGCTCAGAGGTTAGAAAGAAGTAATCAGAATGCTGTGGGGACAATAAATTTGATATCGGAAAAATTTGTGTGTCCTAGCTGTACTGATATGATCAGGCGATTTTGCGATAGATGTCCGAAACTTCAATTGAATTTATTTACAGTGGAGGATTAAAAGTGAAGGGTTGTCTTGAGTTTGATGATGTGGCTTCCTTGGTCCGGAGACTTTACAGTGATGCTATTGTAAACAAGAGGTTTCGGCCTGAGCAGGCGTTTGCGTATGTTCAGGATGAAACGGAAAGTATACATCGGGTTGACTCTCCTGGCATGAACGCGATTCTTCAAACTGCTATATATGTCGAAGGCGCCCGTCGTGGTCTTGAGTTGTCAAAGGATAGTCTGTAGGGGTAACGGGGACAGACCACGTTTTTGGGGGGAACGGGGACAGACCACGTTTTCTGTATAGAAAACGTGGTCTGTCCCCATTTTCCCTTCTAGGTTCTTGAGCAGCCGTGAAATCGCGGCCGAGTTGCAATCAAGGGTAGATGCGGCACGGGAGAAATACACGAACAACCCATCCACGAAAAATGAGACTTCATTGACGAGGGCAGAGGCAGAATTGCGGAACGCCACGCGTGATGGAGAGTGCTTGATCAAGGGTTGTGTCCCGGCCGACTATATTAAATTTATCGATAAATAGGTATTTATCATGGATCGGAAAACAAACGACCTGCTTAATGGTATTCCGGAACATGCAGATTATGCTGCTGATGCAGGAGACTTGGACCCGGAGGATATTCCGCAGGAAAGAATGGATGCTGTGATGGGTTTGCTTCTTCACGCAGATAATGATGTGGTGCGCTTCCTAGCTGCGAAATTATTGACCAGTTGGGGGGGCCATGAAGGCCTGATTGCCTTGGAGAAGAGCATGGAAAGACCTGAAATTATCGAAGGCATCTATTCTCATAGGCTGCATGGATACGATGATACTTATCGTCAGATACTTATGGCAGTGACCATGTATTTTGCCAATATGGCTGACAGGGGGGAAAGAGAGGTGGCGAGAACCCAAGTCTACTCACCCTTGTCGAAAATAATAGCGTTGGCGGGAAGTAAACCTTTTGAAATAACCGATGCTTTTGCTTTCGTGAAGCGAGAAAGATATCTGGAGTATGTACCTCCTATTGAACAGCATCTTGTTTCAATAATTGATCATCCAGAAATACATCGTTGGAAGATTTATGATGCTATCGAATTGTTGATGGATTTTGATCCTGAGTTTGTCATGTCTCTGTTGAAAGAAAAAAACAAGACGATTGATGATTTCAAAAGGGTAACGGGGACAGACACGTTTTTGTGATGCCATGGATAATTGGGATAGACGACATTTTCTAAAGCATATTTTGATTGGCCGAAATGATAGGAAATAGAAAGAAATTATGCTTTTTCTTAAGTTGACTAAGCTTTCAATTTGACTGGTATGAAAGGACTCACCATATGCCTCGCAGAGCACGTATCTTGATGCCGGGTGTACCCTTGCATCTAATTCAACGAGGAAATAATCGATCGGTTTGTTTCTTCTCAGAGGAGGACTATCTTTTTTATATAGAGCTGCTGGCTGAGCAAGCCAATAAAAATGGGTGTGAAGTTCATGCGTGGTGTTTGATGAGTAATCATGTCCATTTATTGATTAGTCCTCAAGAGCAAAGTGGTGCCAGTTTGCTTATGAAGGGTGTAGGGCAACGATATGTGCAGTACGTGAATCGTACATATGGACGTAGTGGGACTTTATGGGAGGGGCGCTTTCGTTCAAGCCTTGTTCAAAGTGATCGCTATGTTTTGGCCTGCTATCGTTATATTGAAATGAATCCTGTTCGAGCAAAAATGGTAGCGCATCCTGGGGAATATCGTTGGTCGAGTTATCGCAATAACGCACAATCAGAGTTTTCGTATTTCATTACCCCGCATGCTCAGTACCTGTCGCTTGGTGGAGCGAATATATCGACCACAGATGCCTATAGAGAGCTTTTTAGAAACGAGTTGGAGACAGGGTTGGTTAACCAGATTCGGGCTGCCACCAATGGTAACTATGCGCTTGGTGGCTCGCGATTTGCTGCTGAAATTGAAGCTATGATAGGACGGCGAGCCCAGCGAGGACGCCCGGGGAGACCGAGCAAACCTTCAATTTTTTAATGGAAAACGTGGTCTGTCCCCGTTTTTCCCAAAAGCATTCGGTGAAGAAGGACAAAGTATTTATTCACCAGCAGCTGTGTGGGGTAACGTGGTCTGTCCCCATTTCCCCTTTGCCAATGGAATGTTAAAAGACAATGCTGCTTTGAATACCTGGACAGGCCAAATATCCCAGAAATACGGATGCAGGAAGGTCGAAAAAATTGACACCATTGGTGAAATTACCTATGTCACTTTCGGAAAATAGAAATTTGTTAGCGAAAATACTGGATCGGAAGTCGCCAAGCATCGTGTTGAATATGATGCTGGAGGTCGGCCATGATTTAGATAAATACGCTTTAGCAGATATCTTTTTGGAAGAGTTTGATCGTCTGGATAGCAGAATTCTTCCTGTAATATGGAAGTGGAAGAGTGCCAAATCTATTAGAGGTATATCGGATCAAGAATTTGATGAGACGGTGCTGTTGCTGATGAGGTCTGCGGGTTACATGGTGTAAATAATAAGGGGGCTTAGGTTTTCCCTAAAATTCATTGTTGTAAAAGCAACAGGCGTAGTTGGCGAGACCGCAGGGTCGATAGTACGATGCTACAATCGGGGGGCTTTCAGGGTGTATTTAGATAAGGCTGCTGGGGCTGTGAGCAACTTCCACCCTAAATAAGGTAGTGTGTTTATATGAGAGAGTTGTTCGGTCAGCCATATAATGAGTCAGACCCTTATTGGGTTGTTAAAGGGTATTTCGACAGAATGTATGATGGTGGTTATTTCATTGAGGCGGTTGGCTATATTGTGAAAAGGTGGGGGTTCAGTACGGATGGTGCGTACTGTAACTTTCCTGATGAAAATAGCCCGTTCGATGAAGAACACTTCGAAGGGGTTGAGTTTGCTTATGGCTATCCCCCTAGGGATGAAGACACAGTTGTTGTGAACGAAGCGGTTTGCTCTAAATGTATTCGGTTGGCTTGCGAAAAATATCTTCAATGTCATCCCGAAGATACCGCGAAAGTAAAAGAGCTTTTGAATAGCCTCGCTTTCTAATTCTGCATGAAAATATCCCCGGCACTGCCGGGGATTTTCATAAGTTTTACTCCGTCGCAATCACCAAACACTCTTTCATAGATAACGAGGACAGACCACTTTTTTTGTGATGCCATGGAAAATTGGGATAGACCATATTTTCTAAAGCATATTTTGATTGGCCGAAATGATAGGGGAAACGTGGTATGGCCCCTTTTTTCTATAATGGTTTAGGGATGTAGACGTATGAATGTTTCTGAGTCGTGCTCTGAGTCAAATCGGTTCATGTTTTTTGAGGGTTATGAGGAAGAGCGGTTTGAAGAGTTTGTTGATGTTGTACTTAGAGCTCTAAATTCTAAAGTGGAAAGTCGTGAGTCTGGCCCGTATTCAGTGTTGGTTATTGTTTGTTATGCGGGGCATAAGTTGGTTTTGACGAGCGGGTCATTTGAAGGATGTTTCATTTCCATGGAGAAAAATGTGGATGGGGGAGTGGTAAAGAAAATAACTGAGGCTTTTAAAGTCACAGGTTAGGTAAAAAGCCAACAGAAACAGCAACTGCAACTGCTTAGTATTGCTTATGAATCAAGGTTTATTATCTAAAGAGGTTTTAATGGGGGCTATGGTGGTGCGTGTTTAGGAGTATTTAGTCAGCGGTCGATCACGTTATATCTGGACGATGAACCCAGATAGGATGCCCGGGGAGATCGAGAAAACATTCAGTTTTTCAGGTGGTAAACGTGGTTTGTTCCCATTTTCTCCGATTAAACTAATTGAAGATGAAATTTCTGGGATTGGTATATGAAAAAGACATTTCGGTCAGTAGCGAAAGAAAATAATAGCTCGTGGCAACCCGAGGCTGAAATGTCATCCTTGACTCAATGGTATCTTTCCATTCGCGATATATATCTTGAAGATCTTCCGATGGAGGACCTATGTCGTGCAGTGAGGCAAGAATTATTTATGTCTGACTTATTGCCAATAGTGGTTTCTACTCTAGAGCAAGATTTGCTGTCGGGCTTCATAGATGATGCTGAGTTGCTTGGGGCGGTATCGCGGCTATCGCCAAATTATTGGAGTGGGAATATTATTCTCGCCAAAAAAATGATGTCTCTATTGTTAGAGAGTGAAGATGATTTGGCGGTGGATCCTAATGCGGTTAAATCTGCAAGTGTCCTTAAGGGTAAGTTGCTGGATATTATTAATTAGTGGGGGTGACGGGGGCGGACTAGTTTGTCTGAGGTATATTTTGATTGGTCGAAATGATAGAAAATATAAAGGAGTTATATTTTTCTTGGGGTGACTAAGCATTCGGGTTGACTTGTATGAAAGGACTCGCTGTATGCCTCGCACAGCACGTATCTTGAGGCCGGGAGACCGAGTAAACTCTCAATTTTTAGGTAGAAAACGTGGTCTGGCCTCCTTTTCCTCCCATTTTTCCCTGCAAAATCTCCCCGCCGCGTTCAGTGGTTCAGCGTTTAGAACGTGCCACTTGGTGTAAGTCCTCTTATCAGTCAAAAGATACGCGTTTATAAGGAAATCTATACGTGAAGAAAATCACACTGCTACCACTGACCCTGGCTGTCGCATTGACCGGCTGCCATTCCAACGTCAGGGACTCTTCCCCCAGCCTGCTGAAAGACGGCATTCAACTGCGCCAGAACACGGTGACCGTAGATGCCCAGCACGCCAAGGTCATCATGAAAGCTACAGGCAGCACCCATCCCGTACAGTTTTCAGTCAAGCGTGCCGCCGATCCTGACCAGCGTATGGAGTTGCTTGGAACTGTAGTGGATTCGGGCCAGGGCAAGGTATTCGGCTGGATAGCCAAACTCAACGAAGTGGCCAACAGTGCCACGGTCAAACGCTTCCCGCAGTTGGAAGCACAGGCCGATGCCGATAAGGCGTTTCAGGTGTCGGGATATTCGAATAGTAGGGTGGCAAGCGGCTTGTATAGCTGCGGTCCGCTGCAAAGTTCCTTCATCCCGGAAAGAGCCAAGGTTTACCTGGTTGAGTTCCAGTTTATTGGCACCGATTGCGAACAGCATGTTTACGATGTCACCCAGCCTGATCAACGTATTCCCGTGGCGAGCGTACCTGCGGTGTGAAAGGGATTCATCTATTGCTCACGCGATAAAAAACGGGCGACCCAAAAGGTCGCCCGTTTTCATTGGCGGCGCAATTTTTGCTGAGAACAGTGTCGTTCTCGTGGGACCTAAATGCGAGCTTCCCGCGATCTGCTCCGCGTCAAACGACGTAAATTGACCCCGAAATTCTGCTGATCTAGTATGCGGCATCATTGCGCCATCATTCTGGATTCAGGGACCGAATATGCTGTCCAGAGCCATCACGGCAAGCCTTCTACTGGTATTGGCCGGTTGTACCAACATCAAAGTCGACCCGGTCGCTCCTCAATTCAAAATCTCCCAACTCTGCATCGAAGAGAACCCGAAAGTGGTGGTGGGTGATTTCGTCGATGGCCTGCAGACGCTGTTGCGCAAGCACAACATCGACAGTCGGCTTTACGCCACTCCCATTCCGAGCAGCTGTGAGTATCGTCTGACTTACACCGCCATTCGTTCCTGGGACTTTTCCCCGTACTTGTCCGATGCCAATGTCCGGCTCTTCAAGGGCGATCAGCAGATCGGTTTCGGGCAATACCACCTGACGGGCGAGGGCGGTTTTGATCCGTCCAAAGTGGCGTCGGTCGAGGAAAAGATGGGGCCGGTGATCAACCAGTTACTGGGGCAAAACAAATGAGCGCAGCAATGAAAAGTATTCCGGCGTTGTTGCTCATGCTGTTGTTGGCCGGCTGCGGTCACACTAGCTCCAGCCAGCCTTATTTCGAGCCACCGGCGCCACCTCAGGGCAAGGCGTTGGTTTACATGATGCGGACCCAGGTCATTCAAGGCAGCTTTTATGACAGCGTGTTCAGCATCAATGACAGTGCGGTGGTGGGGCTTAATGACAAGACCTATTCCTGGGTGCTGGTAAGTCCGGGCCTGCACAAGGTATCGGCCGGGCCGCGTCCGCATCCCCGAAACGTATTTCTGACCCTCTCGGTCGAGCCAGGTAAAGAGTACTTCGTTGAATACACGCAGGAGTACGCGGCGGAGATGGTTCGGGTGCGGGATGCCAAGGACGGGAAAGCCATGGTGAAGGGGTATTCGTATATACCGGTGAAGTAGCCGATAGCGGTGTGTCAGTTGTATCGGCGTTGATTGTAAGTAAGCATCGCGAGCAAGCTTGCTCCTACAGGAATTGCGGTGTTCACGGACATTGTGTTCGGCCCTGACCGCTGAGGGAGCAAGCTGGTTCGCGAAGGTGTGGTCTACCCCCCATGGCAGCAGCTCGAATTCACCTTGTCTTCATACCTGTCGTGATGCCGTACCCATTCCATGATCTGCTCTTCGTTGCGCCCCTTGGGCGTCAGGTCGAGGTAGTTATAGGCGCCGACCAGCATGTCCAGGCCACGGGCATAAGTTGAATAGGTGTGAAAAATCTCGCCTGCTTCGTTGCGATAAAACACGCTGAGACCTGGGAGTTCTTCTTCGGCGCCGTCAGTTTTTTCGTAGTTGTAGGTGGCTTTTCCGGCGGCAACATCTTCAGCTCGGGCGGATACGCCAAAGTCGTAGTTGAAGTCGCAACCTTCTGACGACACCCAGTCGAATTTCCAGCCCATGCGTCGCTTGAACGCCTGGAATTCGGCGAAGGGTGCGTGGGAAACCGCCACCACCGCTACGTCGTGATGCGCCAGGTGCTGGTTGGCGCCGTCGATGTGGTCGGACAGGAATGAGCAACCGGGGCAGCCTTCGTCCCAACCGGCGGCAAACATGAAGTGGTAGATGACCAGTTGGCTGCGACCGCCGAACAGGTCGGCCAGCTTCAATTCACCATTGGGGCCCTGGAAGTGATAGTCCTTGTCGATTTTCACCCAGGGCAGGGCGCGGCGTTCGGCACTGAGTTTGTCCCGTTCCCGGGTGAAGGCTTTTTCGTGGGCCAGGTGTTGTTTGCGGGCGGCGAGCCATTCTTCTCGCGACACGACCGGATGGTTCTGAACGTTCATCGGGTTTTCTCCTGCGCAATGCTGGGCGGTGACTGACATAACCTTGTCGTTTGACCTATGCCAAATTCGACATACCGCCGGTCAGCGCCGTTAAAGAACTGCGCTGAACGGCGGCGAGCGCTGTCGGTCACAAGCTATGAAGGCCATCACACTCACAGGTTTTGGAGGTTGGACAGGATGACGACTTATAACTGGGATTTGATTGAACGCCTGCTGCACGAAGTGCAGAACGCAGCACCCAGCTTCACGCCACGGCCCTATGCCGAGCAGTACGCGGCGGAGAAAGCCACGGAGGGCGAAGAGACTGAAAACCTGGATCACCTGAAAGCGGTGGCCGGCGAGTATGAAAAGTTACTGTTGGCGCGTGGCTACATCGAGCCTCGACCTGAAGAGCAGGGTGGAACCGGTTCGAATTACAGGCTGACGATGCGGGGTTCAAGGTTGTTGAGCCTGATCGACAGCAGCATTCCGGGCAATGATCATCCGCGGCAGGTGCTGGATGAGCAGGACGATGCGCTGGATGAGGTGACGTTTGATGAGGTGGTGTCCCAAGCGCAGATTGCCTGAAGAACTTCGATTACCAATGTGGGAGCGAGCCTGCTCGCAATGGCGGTGTGTCAGTCGACATCGATGTTGTCTGAAACACCGCCATCGCGAGCAGGCTCGCTCCCACAT
>NZ_JAGYFZ010000073.1:0-30723 GCF_019946675.1 Pseudomonas sp. BF-B-15 | reverse complement strand
ACGTGATAGAAACCGACGGCAGCGATCACTTCATGATCAACAACGGTTCGACCATGCGCTTTCATAAACTGGCGACGGTGGAAACCGCCACGCCAGAAGACAAGGCGATCATCAGCATTTTCCGCGCTGACGCGCAGGACATGCCGCTGACCGTCAGCATGCTGGAGCGTCACCCGCTGGGCAGCCAGGCTTTCATTCCGCTGCTCGGCAACCCCTTTCTGATCGTGGTCGCGCCACTTGGCGATGAACCTGTATCAGGCTTGGTCCGCGCCTTCGTCACCAACGGCAGGCAGGGCATTAATTACCATCGCGGCGTCTGGCACCACCCGGTGCTGACGATCGAAAAGCGGGATGACTTCCTGGTGGTTGATCGCAGTGGCACAGGCAATAACTGCGATGAGCATTTTTTCAAAGAGGATGAGCGTTTGATCCTCGCCCCCCACCAATAAGAGAAGGTCTGATCACTCGACAACAGAGTGACAGGCGAGAGGTAAAGACTGTGGAAGCACATCTGTTGGAATGGCTGAACCTGAGCGTGCGCTGGGTTCACATGATTACTGGCGTGGCCTGGATCGGTGCGTCGTTCTATTTCGTCTGGCTGGAAAACAACCTCAATCGGGTCAACCCGAAAAGTGGTCTGGCCGGCGATTTGTGGGCGATCCACGGCGGCGGTATCTATCACCTGGAAAAATACAAACTGGCTCCACCGACCATGCCGGACAACCTGCACTGGTTCAAATGGGAAGCCTACTTCACCTGGATGTCGGGGATCGCGCTGCTGTGCGTGGTGTTCTACTCCAACCCGACGCTGTACCTGCTGGCACCGGGCAGCAGCCTGACCGGCCCTGAAGGTGTTGCCCTGGGCATCGCTTCTTTGTTCGTTGGCTGGTTCGTCTACTCCTTCCTCTGCGACTCGGCCCTGGGCAAACGCCCTGCCCTGCTCGGCTTCATCCTGTTCGTGCTGATCATCGGCGCGGCCTACGGCTTCAGCAAAGTGTTCAGCGGTCGTGGTGCGTACCTGCACGTCGGCGCGATCATCGGCACCATCATGGTCGGCAACGTGTTCCGCATCATCATGCCGGCGCAGCGCGCACTGGTAGCGGCGATTGCCGAGAACCGCACGCCCGATCCGGCACTGCCGGCCAAAGGCCTGCTGCGTTCGCGTCACAACAACTACTTCACCTTGCCGGTGCTGTTCATCATGATCAGCAACCACTTCCCGAGCACTTATGGCAGCCAGTACAACTGGCTGATCCTGGCCGGGATCGCGGTGCTGGCGGTGTTGGTGCGTCACTATTTCAACACCCGTCATGACAGCCACAAGTTTGCCTGGACCCTGCCCGTCGCAGCCGTGGGCATGATCTGCCTGGCTTACGTGACTGGCCCGGCGCAGATGCCAAGCGCACCTGAAGTGGCCAAGGCACCTGGCACCATCGAGTACCAGCCGCTGCCGGAAACCGCCCTCGGTGGTGGTGCCAAACCTGCTGCACCGAAACCGGCTGAAGCACCGGTCCAGGCGGCAAACGCCGGCCCGGGGTTCGACAAAGTGCACAGCGTGATCCAGGAACGTTGCGCGGTATGCCACTCGGCCAAGCCGACCAGCCCGTTGTTCAGCGCAGCACCGGCCGGCGTGATGTTCGATACCCCCGAGCAGATCCGCCAGAACGCGGCGCGCATCCAGGCTCAAGCCGTCACCAGCCAGATCATGCCACTGGGCAACATCACCCAGATGACCCAGCAGGAACGTGACCTGATCGGCGCGTGGATTGTTCAGGGAGCTCCGACCAATTAACCGTTAAAAGCATCGCGAGCAGGCTCGCTCCCACAGGGTTCACCAAAACCCTGTAGGAGCCGGCTTGCCGGCGATCGGCCGCAACGCGGTCACCCTGATGCACAAAATCACAAGAATAAAAAAGATCCGAGGTGTTGCATGTCCGAGCTATCCCAAGCGCGCATCCCCGACGCACCCGCCATTCAGCGTTTGCCCCTTTTGCAACTGATCCTGGTCGGTCTGCAACATGTTTTGCTGATGTACGGCGGAGCCATCGCGGTGCCGCTGATCATCGGACAGGCCGCTGGCCTGAGTCGTGAAGAAATCGCCTTCCTGATCAACGCCGACCTGCTGGTGGCCGGCATCGCCACCATCGTCCAGTCGCTGGGCATCGGCCCGATGGGCATTCGCATGCCAGTGATGATGGGCGCCAGCTTCGCCGCCGTCGGCAGCATGGTCGCCATGGCCGGCATGCCCGGTATCGGCCTGCAAGGGATCTTCGGCGCGACCATCGCCGCCGGGTTCTTCGGCATGCTCATCGCACCGTTCATGTCCAAAGTCGTTCGGTTCTTCCCACCGCTGGTGACCGGTACGGTCATCACCTCGATCGGTTTGTCGTTGTTCCCCGTCGCCGTCAATTGGGCGGGCGGTGGTGCCGGCGCCGCTCAATTCGGTTCACCGATTTACCTGGCCATCGCCGCGCTGGTGCTGGCAACCATTCTGTTGGTCCATCGTTTCATGCGCGGTTTCTGGGTCAACATTTCCGTGCTGATCGGCATGTGCCTCGGTTACGTGATCTGCGGGTTGATCGGCATGGTCGACCTCAGCGGCATGGCCCAGGCGCCTTGGCTGCAATTCGTCACCCCGCTGCATTTCGGCATGCCGAAGTTTGAACTCGCACCGATTCTTTCGATGTGCCTGGTCGTGGTGATCATCTTCGTCGAGTCCACCGGGATGTTCCTCGCGCTGGGCAAAATCACCGGCCAGGAGGTCTGCCCACGGATGCTGCGTCGCGGATTGCTGTGCGATGCTGGCGCGTCGTTCTTCGCCGGTTTCTTCAACACCTTCACCCATTCATCCTTTGCGCAGAACATCGGCCTCGTGCAGATGACCGGCGTGCGCTGCCGTTCGGTGACCATCGTTGCCGGCGGGTTGCTGGTGGTGTTGAGCCTGCTGCCGAAAGCCGCGTTCCTGGTCGCCTCGATTCCACCCGCCGTGCTCGGCGGTGCGGCGATTGCGATGTTCGGCATGGTCGCCGCCACCGGGATCAAGATTCTCCAGGAAGCCGACATCGGTGACCGTCGCAACCAATTGCTGGTGGCGGTGAGCATCGGCATGGGCCTGATTCCGGTGGTACGTCCGGAGTTCTTCGCCCACCTGCCGTTGTGGATGAGCCCGATCACCCACAGCGGCATCGCCATGGCGACGTTAAGTGCCTTGGCGCTGAACCTGCTGTTCAACATCCTCGGCGGCAAGGAACGCGCCGCGATCAACGACTGCCACGCCCACTCGCACTAAGAGAGAACGCAAACCCTGTAGGAGCCGGCTTGCTGGCGAAGCGGTGGGTCAGACGACATCAATGTTGGATGTTCTGACCCCATCGCCAGCAAGCCGGCTCCTACAGGGGTGGGACACCTGCGCCTTGAAAATAAAAACAAGAGGGAGCAACAGATGATTCGGACACAGACAAACCTGCTGTTAGGCAGCGGTCTTCTGGCTGCCAGCCAAGCCATGGCCGGCGATTTACTGCTGTGGCAGACCAACAGCCTGAGCTATCTGTACGGCAAGGATTTCGCGATCAACCCGTCGACTCAGCAGACGATCACCTTCGAACACGCCGACCGCTGGAAGTACGGCGACAACTTCCTGTTCGTCGACAGCACCTACTACAACGGCGAGAAAGACCGGAACAAAGGCGTTCACGCCTATTACGGCGAATTCAGCCCGCGCCTCTCCTTCGGCAAAATCCTCGACCGCCGCTTCGAATTCGGCCCGATCAAGGACGTGTTGCTGGCCATGACCTACGAGAATGGCGAAGACGACACCGAAGCCTACCTGATCGGCCCCGGCTTCGACCTTGCAGTACCGGGCTTCAACTTTTTCACCTTGAATTTCTACTATCGCCAGACCGAAGGCTCGCGCCCCGGCGATGATGTCTGGCAGATCACACCGGCCTGGTCCTACACCGTCCCGCTGGGCAATTCGAACCTGTTGATCGACGGCTACCTCGACTGGGTCGTGGACAACGACCAGAACTCGCGCGGCACCTATCACGCCAACCTGCATTTCAACCCGCAGATCAAATACGACCTGGGCAAGGCCTTGGGCTGGCGGGAGAAACAGGTGTATGTCGGCGTCGAGTACAGCTACTGGAAAGACAAGTACGGCGTGGAAAACAACGCCCGCCTCGACACCAATGAAAACACCACCAGCCTGCTGGTGAAGGTGCACTTTTAAGATGACCCGCAACAATGCCCCAAACCTGTCGTCGGTGCGCTGTTGCGGGGCACTTGAGACCCGGCCCTGGAGTCAGTATTCTCCGCGGCCGCCTGAATCCGCTTTAAAAAAAAGCCCGGATTTAATTCCTGACCAGAAAGCCAACTTATCCCGGCCCTGGACGGTATCAAGGCATTCCAACCCCCCTCTCAATCGACGGCTCTTGAGCCGCCGAACGGGAGTTTTTTTGCTTTTCGAAAGCCTTGGCGCAGCTCTTGCTAACAGCACTGAAGCTGACCGATTGGATGATTTTTTACCGCTACGGAAAAAGGCGCCACACCAGAGCGCCGACCTTAAAAAAACAACGTGAAACACCTACTTTTTGGGAGCAACCGAATGAAACGTACGTGCACTAGCCTGATGCTGGCGGGATCCTTGCTGGCCGGGGGCCAGGCCATGGCCGGCGACTTGCTGCAATGGCAGAACAACAGCCTGACCTACCTGTATGGCAAGGACTTCCAGGTCAACCCACGCATTCAGCAGACCGTGACCTTCGAACACGCCGATGGCTGGAAATATGGGGATAACTTCTTCTTCGTCGACAAGATCTTCTACAACGGCGAAAAGGATTTCAACGTCGGCCCGAACACCTATTACGGTGAGTTCAGCCCGCGTATTTCCCTGGGCAAAGTCCTCGACCAGAAAATCGGATTCGGCCCGGTCAAAGACGTGTTGCTGGCCATGACGTACGAGTTTGGTGAAGGCGATACCGAGTCCTACCTGATCGGCCCGGGTTTCGACCTGGCAATCCCTGGTTTCGATTACTTCCAGCTGAACTTCTACCAGCGCCACACCGAAGGCAGCCGTGCGGGCGACAACGTCTGGCAGATCACCCCGGTTTGGTCCTACACCATCCCGGTCGGCGATTCGAACATCTTGATCGATGGTTTCATGGACTGGGTAGTCGACAACGACTCCAACTCCAAAGGCGACTACCACGCCAACCTGCACTTCAACCCGCAGGTTAAATATGACCTGGGTAAAGCGCTGAATTTTGGCGAGAAGCAGTTGTATGTGGGTGTGGAGTATGACTATTGGTCGGACAAGTACGGGATTAAGGATAGCCAGTACTTCAAGACTGATCAGAGTACTACGAGCTTTTTGGTGAAATTCCACTTCTGATAAAAATCACCCATCCCGCCTGTGTCGGCGGGATGGGTAGTATTAAGCCACCGAAGCTCTACGTCCTGGCGTCACATCTGCCCAGGCTCCACCACCCGTTGTTCCAGGGCGGTATCCTGAAAAAATCATCTCAGGAAGACTACGCTCAACCGGACTCTCCAACTGCGAAGGTGAGGTATGAAAAAAACGGAAAGGTATAGATAATTCATCGGGGTTCAACTCCGGCCCAATTTCCGGACCACGAACATATTCCAACAGCATTACTGGACCGGACATATGCATCGTCAACTTAAGCCGACTAAATGCCCCTACTTCCTCCGAAGCACTTCTCTTTTGTTGCCAGCCAAAATTATCGAAACCATAACGATTAGCAGAACTATCCGAATATTCAAAAACCACTTTATCCAGCAGCGCCTCGCCTATTTCAGAACCAGGCTGCGCTGCAATGACGGCATTCGTCGTATATTCACCTTCAAACAAGGCCAGAAAACCCCGAGACGCACTCAGTACACCAAGAGGTCCCCCGACAGCTACATCGCCGTCCATATAGACTCCTCCCTCAACATATGTCGCAGCCAGCCTGACAATATCACTTGCTGCCGCATAATTATTGTAGGGTCCATTTACCTCTCGATAATATATTGATTCTATTTCTCTGGACTGCGAATAAATCGGCGCAAGCTGATCAAATAGTTCTTGAGGATCTCTTATCAACAACTGGTCACCTTCACGGAACGCCATTTCCCTGCTGACTGGATCCAGACTTTCCCTCATAGCATTTAAAACATCAAATACGCGTGACGACTGAGATGTCCAAAGGCTCACCTCATACTCCGGGTTTAAGTTTTTAAAAACCAGCATGTTTCGAACAAACCCCTCTGAAATCTCACCGCCCTCCCAATAGTAATGCGCGTTACTTGGCACCACATTTGTTCCGAACGAATCGATTAAATTCAGGGGATTATTCAACAACATTTTAAATAGATTGAGCCCATCAACAAACCCTGCCGGATCCGGGTTCACCCACCGCTGCAACCACGGTGCGTAATACCGATAGCCGTAACAATAAAGCCCGGTTGCATCCCGTTCTTTACCCGAATAACGAATCGTTTTGTACCTGGCTTCGATCTCGCTGACACCCGCCCACAACGCCGTGCCACCAAACGCGTAATAAACCTCCCGACTCAGAATTCTGCCCCGCTCATCCAACTCCAGGGTGCTGGAATTCAGATGATTGCTCAGGCAAAAACGCAGTTGATCGTTACGAACATCACGAGGCAATCCTGCGACCCAGTGCAAGGCGCGGACCTGACCGCGCCCGGCCTCGACACTGAACACATGCCGCTCTTCTCCAGTGGCCTTGTCACGATGGATTTCCAAGCCCGGCAAGTAGCGCGTTTCAGAACGCAGTGTGCGATGCGCTGCCTGAGTCAGTCGGACTTTTCGCAAGCGATGCCCAGGACTGTCGTAGCAGTAACATTCAGTATCGTCAGGGCCGTCGTCGCGCTTCACCATCGTTACGCTGCTGAGCTGGTTCCATACATCCCAACTCATCCGCTGGCCGCGTAACAGCTCCAGCTGATTGCCGTTGGCATCGAAGCCGTCGACCAAGTTACCTTTATCCGCAACGCTGCGATTACTGTCCGTAGCCGTAAACATCTCAAAAGTTTCTGCACCGCTGTGATGGCGGGTTTGCAGGTTACCGGCGGCGTCGTAATTGAAAGTCTGGGTGTAATTGCGCAACTGGTTGGGGTCCAGCGGCGTGGTTTGCCAGGTTGGCAAAGCCGGGCCGTAACTGGGTTGGCTGACTTCGCTGCCAATGGCTTGGATCAGTTGGTAAAGACTGTCGTACCCATAGCGACAGACCGGATCGATCCGCTGATTATTGAAATAACGCCTCAGTTGAGCCAGGTCTTCGATGAAGGTGATATTGCCGACGGGATCGTAACCGTAGCTAAAATCCTGAAGCGGCTTGCCATCGACATCGCAGGACTGCAATTGCAGGAGGCGCCCGTCTTCACCTGCATACAGGGCAATGGTGGTGACGCCATTGCCAGCCCGTTCGCTGATGTTCCTGCCGAAAGCGTCATAGCGGATTTCACTGACCAGCAAACACGGCTCTCCTGAAGAACCGGCCAGCTTCAATCGGGTTTCACGTAGCTGACCGGCCCGGTCGTAAGCGAACGATCTGACGTTATCCATGGCGTCAGTCTGACAATGCATTTCTCCTACAGGGCCGTACTGCCACGTCGTCTCGAACACCTCGTCTTCCAGTTCCGCCTCGGCGAATTCAGATGACCAGTCCGGCAGCTCCAGATCGCGCAGGAAACGCGTTTGCTCCGCCAGCAGCGATCCACCCACACCATATTCACAGAGGTTGCGCCTGCCGGCCGGATGGTCATGGCGGATCGGTTGACCACACTGGTTATGGGCCGCCCGCTCATCACTGGCATCGCCATACGTAAAGCGCTCGGAAACACGCGGCAACTCGTACGCCATTTGCTCCGTAACGGCTGTCGGGCGCTGGAGCTCATCAAATTCGCTGTGACGCTGACCACCGCGACCGTCCCAGAACGAGCAGGTCGCATCCGCCTGATTGATCAAGCTCAGCTGCCAACCGGCATCCACGCTCTTCACCAGCAGAGGCCGGCCTTGCAAATCAAAGGTGTTTTCAAGATTGGGTTTCGGCGCCGTTCCCCACAGGCGTGGGTCCCAGGACGCAAAAAGCCGTCCGGCAGG
This sequence comes from Pseudomonas sp. BF-B-15, assembly GCF_019946675.1. Classification (NCBI taxonomy): domain Bacteria; kingdom Pseudomonadati; phylum Pseudomonadota; class Gammaproteobacteria; order Pseudomonadales; family Pseudomonadaceae; genus Pseudomonas; species Pseudomonas sp. BF-B-15. Next base: position 22,595 of record NZ_JAGYFZ010000073.1, on the reverse strand, counting down.
ATCGAAGTGGTTACGGGTGATGCGGGTATCTATTGATGGGTTCAGCGGACGACAACAATAAGCGACATTTCGCACAACCAACCCACGCGAATCCACCACCGACAGACTCGGTGTGTGAGCATCAATCCATTGCGCGGCTGCCATGTTCGAACCCTCTGCCTGAGGGTTTTAATCTGATCGAATAAATACTTCAACGTCTACTGTCACAATTGACAGTTCAAGCGGGTTCCGGCACCGAAAGCCCAAGAAACCGACACAGCTCTTCGCGTTTGGCCAACGCATCACGCCGCCCCAGATCAATCAACTCGCTGCAGTACCCCGCCTCGAACAGCAGATAACTCAACACACCCGCCCCGCTGGTCTTGGTCGCACCCGGCCCGCGCAAAAACAGACGCAGCGCTGCCGGCAGTTCCTGGCGATGTCGTGCAGCGATCTCATCAATCGGCTGGCTCGGCGAAATCACCAGCACCTCCACCGGCGCTACGCCGAGCGTGCGGGTCGGCGTGCCGGCGGGCATCAGATGGCTGAACTGATTCAAGCGCTGCAGCAGTTCGATGTCACTTTCCAGGCTGTCAATGAACGTACTGTTGAGCATGTGCCCACCGATCTGCGCGAGCGTCGGCTGCTGCCCGGTGTAGGCACGTTGCAGCGGTCGCTCCGGATCAACCCCGCGCGGGTTGCCGCTGACACCCACCACCAGCACGCGGCTGGCCCCCAGGTGCAGGGCAGGGCTGATCGGTGCCGATTGGCGCACCGCGCCGTCACCGAAATATTCCTCGCCGATTTTTACCGGTGCGAACAGTAGCGGGATGGCGGAGCTGGCGAGCAGGTGCTCGACGGTCAACTGCGCAGGAACGCCGATGCGTCGATGGCGTAACCAGGCGTCGATGGTGCCGCCGCCCTGATAGAAGGTGACCGCCTGACCTGATTCGTAACCGAACGCGGTGACCGCCACGGCCTTCAACTGCTTCTGTGCGATGGCTTCGGCGATGCCCGTCATGTGCAATTTGTCGTTGAGCAACCGGCGCAGCGGCGAGCTGTTGAGCAGGGCCACCGGCACCTGAGCGCCGATGCCGAGCAGACTGTGGCTGACAAACCGGCTGGCCTGACGGATCACGCCCGGCCAGTCGCTGCGCAAAACCAGATGGCTACGGAACCCTTGCCAGAAAGCAGTCAGGCGTTCGATGGCATTGCGAAAGTCCATCGCCCCACTGGCGAGGCTGACCGCATTGATCGCCCCGGCCGAGGTGCCGACGATCACCGGGAACGGATTGTTTGCCCCCACCGGCAGCAATTCGGCAATCGCTGCCAGCACGCCGACCTGATAGGCCGCCCGAGCCCCGCCGCCGGAAAGAATCAACCCTGTAACCGGTTCGCCTGGACTCATGCACAACTCTCCATGGTGCTCGTTGGAATTTTCCATTTCCCTGTAGGAGCGAGACCGGTTTGCCGGCAATGGTCGTCAACGATGACGTTGGCTGCCTGACACTCCGCGACGCTCTCGGGTTTTTCGCGAGCAGGCTCGCTCCTCCAGGGATTGGGGGTTCAACCGCGTTTTGCGTACAACTTGGGTTCGCCCGGCGGACGACTCTTGAAGCGGCGATGGGCCCAGAGGTATTGCTCCGGGCAGTCGCGCAAGACGCCTTCGATCCATTGGTTGATCCGCAGGCAATCGGCCTCTTCGGTCTCGCCGGGGAAACCTTCGAGCGGCGCATGGATCACCAAGCGATAACCGCTGCCGTCCGCCAGACGCTCTTGCGTGAACGGCACCACCAGCGCCTTGCCCAGCCGCGCAAACTTGCTGGTGGCAGTGACGGTCGCGGCCTGAATCCCGAACAACGGCACGAAGATGCTTTGCTTGGCGCCGTAGTCCTGATCCGGTGCGTACCAGATCGCCCGGCCGGCCCGCAGCAGTTTGAGCATGCCGCGCACGTCTTCACGCTCCACGGCCAGCGAGTCGAGGTTGTGTCGCTCACGGCCATTGCGCTGGATGTAATCGAACAGCGGGTTCTTGTGCTCGCGGTACATGCCGTCGATGGTGTGTTGCTGGCCGAGCAGCGCCGCGCCGATTTCCAGCGTGGTGAAATGCACGGCCATCAGAATCACGCCCTTGCCTTCGCGCTGGGCCTTTTTCAGGTGCTCCAGCCCTTCGACATGCGCCAACCTGGCCAGGCGCTCCCGCGACCACCACCAGCTCATGGCCATTTCAAAGAATGCGATGCCGGTGGAGGCAAAGTTTTCCTTGAGCAGGCGCTTGCGCTCGGCAGCGGATTTTTCCGGGAAGCACAGCTCCAGGTTGCGCTTGGCAATGCGCCGTCGGTCGCCCGCCGCGCGATACATCAATGCACCGAGGGCACGACCAATAAACAGCAGCGCCGGGTATGGCAACTGAACGATCAGCCACAACAGCCCCAAGCCGCACCACAGCGGCCAGAAACGCGGCATCAGAAATGTTTTTTGAAAACGCGGGCGATCCATTAAAGGTTCCGGAAAGACAATGGCCGCGCATTCTACATCGTTCGACCCGGCTTGCGGCTCGCGAGCGTTCTCGTTATAAGTCTCGGCACTTTTAGTGACAAGCCGTTGTATGCCGACCATGAGCCAAATCGAACCGCAAGACCAGGATCCCGTGTTCCAGTTGAAGGGCAGCATGCTCGCCATTACCGTGCTGGAGCTGGCCCGCAACGACCTCGAAAGCCTTGATCGGCAATTGGCCGCCAAGGTCGCCCAGGCGCCCGGCTTCTTCAGCAACGCGCCGCTGGTACTGGCGCTGGACAAGCTTCCGGCCAGCGAAGGTGCGGTCGATCTGCCAGGCTTGATGCGCGTCTGCCGCCAGCACGGCCTGCGCACCCTGGCGATCCGTGCCAGTCGCATCGAAGACATCGCCGCCGCCATCGCGGTCGACCTGCCGGTGCTGCCGCCGTCCGGCGCCCGCGAGCGTGCGCTGGACCCGCTTGAAGGCACCGTGGCGAAGAAACCGGAAAAACCCGCTGAACCGACGATAAAACCGACGAAAATCATCACCTCGCCGGTACGCGGCGGCCAGCAGATTTATGCCCAGGGTTGCGACCTCGTCGTGATCTCTTCGGTCAGCCCGGGGGCGGAACTTCTCGCCGACGGCAACATCCATGTATACGGACCGATGCGTGGTCGTGTATTGGCCGGGGTCAAAGGCGACACGAAAGCCAGGATTTTCTGTCAGCAAATGAGCGCTGAACTGGTCTCCATCGCAGGCCACTACAAGGTTTCGGAAGATCTGCGTCGCGACCCTTTGTGGGGCGCGGGTGTACAGGTCAGCCTGTCGGGCGATGTGTTGAACATCATTCGGCTTTAACGGATACTGCCGCATTTTCCAAGCATCTCTAAAACGTAGCGAAAACGGCTCAAACGAAGTAGGAAAAAGGCCTAAAGCAGTGTTTACCGGGGGTAAGCGCGGTTCATGACCGGATTCCAGCCAAGCTGTCCGACTGCAGTCGTTTTTCCAGAGATGTTTTTCAGGGGCTAAATGTCCTTTTTCCTTAGGGGTGAAACACCTTGGCCAAGATTCTCGTGGTTACATCCGGCAAGGGTGGTGTGGGTAAGACCACCACCAGTGCTGCTATCGGTACCGGCCTCGCACTGCGCGGTCACAAAACAGTTATCGTCGACTTCGACGTCGGCTTGCGTAACCTCGACCTGATCATGGGTTGCGAGCGTCGCGTCGTGTATGACTTCGTCAACGTGGTTAACGGCGAAGCCAACCTGCAACAGGCCCTGATCAAAGACAAACGCCTGGAAAACCTCTACGTACTGGCCGCCAGTCAGACCCGCGACAAAGACGCGCTGACTGTCGAAGGCGTGGAAAAAGTCCTGATGGCGTTGAAGGAAGACTTCGAATTCGTGGTCTGCGACTCCCCGGCCGGCATCGAGAAAGGTGCTCACCTGGCCATGTACTTCGCCGATGAAGCGATCGTCGTGACCAACCCGGAAGTCTCCTCGGTTCGTGACTCGGACCGCATGCTGGGCCTGCTGGCCAGCAAATCGCGTCGCGCTGAAAACGGCGAAGACCCGATCAAGGAACACTTGCTGTTGACCCGTTACAACCCGCAACGCGTCAGCGATGGCGAGATGCTCGGCGTTGAAGACGTCAAGGAAATTCTCGCTGTGACCCTGCTGGGTGTGATCCCTGAGTCCCAAGCGGTACTCAAGGCGTCCAACTCCGGCGTGCCGGTGATTCTCGACGATCAAAGCGACGCCGGTCAGGCGTACAGCGATGCGGTCGAACGCCTGCTGGGCAAAACCGTGGAGCATCGGTTTCTCGATGTGACGAAGAAAGGATTCTTTGAGCGTCTGTTTGGAGGCCGGTAATGAACATTTTTGACTTCTTTCGTGCTAACAAGAAGCCAAGTACCGCCTCGGTAGCGAAAGAGCGTCTACAGATCATCGTGGCGCATGAACGCGGCCAACGCAGTACGCCGGATTACTTGCCAGCCTTGCAGAAAGAGCTGGTCGAAGTCATCCGCAAGTACGTCAATATCGGGTCCGATGACGTGCATGTCGCCCTGGAAAACCAGGGTAGCTGCTCGATTCTGGAACTCAATATCACCCTGCCGGATCGCTGAGTCGATCCGTCGGGAGCCACGGCGGCTCAGGCTTTTGCAGCTCCTTGTAGGAGCGAAGCTTGCTCGCGAAGGTGTGTCAGTCGACATTAACGTTGCTGACACACCTTCGCGAGCAAGCTTCGCTCCTACAAGAGCCTTGAAAGCCTGAGTCGCCGTTGGCGTTTGTTACGAGGCTGTTTAATGCCGCTGTCCAACGTCCACATCATTCATCAGGACGCCGCCGTACTGGTGGTGAATAAACCGACCCTGTTGCTTTCCGTCCCTGGCCGGGCCGATGACAACAAGGATTGCCTGATCACCCGCCTGCAAGAAAACGGCTACCCCGAAGCCCGCATCGTCCATCGCCTGGACTGGGAAACCTCCGGCATCATTCTGCTGGCCCGTGACCCGGACACCCATCGCGAATTGTCTCGGCAATTTCACGACCGTGAAACCGAAAAGGCCTACACCGCACTTTGCTGGGGTCAGCCGGAACTGGACAGCGGCAGCATCGACCTGCCCCTGCGCTACGACCCGCCGACCAAGCCGCGCCATGTGGTGGATTTCGAGTTCGGCAAAAACGCCCTGACATTCTGGCGCGTGCTGGAACGATGCGGCGACTGGTGCCGGGTTGAACTGACGCCAATCACCGGCCGCTCCCATCAGCTGCGCGTGCACATGCTCTCCATCGGCCACCCGTTGCTGGGTGACGGGCTCTATGCCCACGAGCAGGCGCTGGCCGCCTGGCCACGGCTGTGCCTGCACGCGAGCATGCTCAGCTTCACTCATCCGCAGACCGGTGAACGCCTGCGTTTCGAGTGCCCCGCTCCGTTTTGAGCAGACTCGCCGAAATGAAAAACGCCCTTCAACTGAAGGGCGTTTTCATTTACTGAAACAAATTACCCGTCGTAAAAATGGCGTTAAATTATTGTCATAAATTTGTAAAGAAACGTAAAATGATGGCACTACGATAGCAGGCAGGATGCCCCGTGCTCAGTTGCAAGACACTTCAGAACGACTACCCAATCACCTTCAACTTTTCCAACACCACCCTGCACCTCAGTGAACAGCCTTGCATCGAAGCACGGCAAGCGCTGGAGCAACTGATTGAAAAGCGCAGCGCTCGCAAGCTCACCCGTGCGAGTGCACCGCTCGCCAGTGGTGACACCCCTCTATTTGCCAAGGTTCAGCCGCTGGATACGTTAAAGGCGAAAGTGCGGGTAACCTTTGGCAAACCACAGCGCAACGGTCGCTTCGACTGGCCGCTGGAAGAACTGATCAATACCCATGAAGCGCAGCGCCGTGGCGTCCGGATGCCACCACTGCAAGGGTTTGGCTACACCAAGGATCTGCTGGGACTGACCCAGGAGTATTTCATTATCACGCGCCTGCTTGACGACCATCTTGACGGCGTACAGTGGCTTAAACGCAACCCCGGCAACGTGGAAGCATTTATCCTGGATGCTTTCGACCTGCTCCACTCCCTTGCCCTGAAGAACATCACTCACATGGATTTCTGGGCCGGCAACATCATGATCCCCGAATCGTCGCAGTCACCGCTCAAAGCCATCGATTTTGAAAACTGCTTCTCCGGCCAGACACCCCATCAAAGCGAAACCCTGGGTTTCCAGCTGGGATTTTTCTATCGCCGGGAAATCTACAAACACATTACTGAAGCCGACTATGATCGGCTGGTTGAAACGTACACAGGACAACTCCCTGGCATCTCGAAGAAAAAGTTCAACCCGGTGTATGTCGCGAGCAAGCATGAATACGTGGGTCGCAAGCAACGCCGTGAAGTGTTCCTCAGCGGACTTCTGATCACAGGCTGACGCGCAAATCAGACCCACCGACAAACGTCGCGCGACGGACGGCATTGTGTCTGCAATGCCATGAGCCAATACGGTAAACTTGCGCCATTGCTGTCTGGAGCTACTTATGCGCGAAGAGTTGAACCAAGGCCTGATCGATTTCCTCAAGGCCTCCCCTACCCCGTTTCATGCCACCGCCAGCCTTGTTCAGCGCCTGGAAGCGGCGGGTTATCAGCGTCTCGACGAACGCGAGCCCTGGACCACCGAAGCCAACGGCCGCTACTACGTCACCCGTAACGACTCTTCGATTGTCGCCGTCAAAATGGGCCGTCACTCCCCCCTGCATGGCGGTATCCGCCTGGTCGGCGCCCATACCGACAGCCCGTGCCTGCGAGTCAAACCCCAGCCGGAACTGCAACGCCAGGGTTTCTGGCAACTGGGCGTCGAAGTGTATGGCGGCGCGCTGCTGGCTCCGTGGTTCGACCGCGATCTGTCCCTGGCGGGCCGCGTGACCTTCCGCCGCGACGGCAAGGTCGAGAGCCAGTTGATCGACTTCAAGACACCGATCGCGATCATTCCAAACCTGGCCATTCACCTCAATCGTGAAGCCAACATGGGTTGGGCGATCAACGCCCAGACCGAATTGCCGCCGATCCTCGCGCAGTTCGCCGGTGACGAGCGCGTGGACTTCCGCGCCGTGCTCACCAATCAACTTGCTCTTGAGCATGGCCTGAACGCCGACGTGGTGCTCGACTACGAGTTGAGCTTCTACGATACCCAGAGCGCTGCGGTCATCGGCCTGCATGGCGACTTCATCGCCGGTGCGCGCCTCGACAACCTGCTGTCCTGCTACGCCGGCCTGCAAGCGTTGCTGACGGCTGAAACCGACGAAACCTGCGTACTGGTCGCCAATGACCACGAAGAAGTCGGCTCCTGCTCGGCCTGTGGCGCTGACGGCCCGATGCTGGAGCAGACGCTGCGTCGTTTGTTGCCCGAAGGTGATGAATTCGTACGCACCATTCAGAAATCCCTGCTGGTCTCGGCCGACAATGCCCACGGCGTACACCCCAACTACGCCGACAAGCACGACGCCAACCACGGCCCGAAACTCAACGCCGGCCCGGTGATCAAGGTCAACAGCAACCAGCGTTACGCCACCAACAGCGAAACCGCCGGGTTCTTCCGCCATCTGTGCATGGCCGAAGAAGTGCCGGTGCAAAGCTTCGTGGTGCGCAGCGACATGGGCTGCGGCTCGACCATCGGCCCGATCACCGCCAGCCACCTGGGTGTGCGCACCGTGGACATCGGCCTGCCGACATTCGCCATGCACTCGATCCGGGAGCTGTGCGGCAGTCATGATCTGGCGCACCTGGTGAAAGTGCTGAGCGCGTTCTACGCCAGCCAGGAATTGCCATAAAACCTGTAGGAGCCAGGCTTGCCGGCGATGGCGTCCTTGAAATCGCTATCGCCGGCAAGCCGGCTCCTACACGTGTTAAAACCGCTAGACTTTAAATACCCCCTTCGACAAGGCAGTCGCTCATGATCTCGATGTCTTCATTTCACGCCATGCTGATCCCGATTCTTGCCGGGATGATCCTGCTGGCGATCGGCTTCAACTTCCGCGACAAGAATGCCGGCGTGTTCGCGATGTGGATCGGCATGCTGACCATCCTCGCTACCGTCGTCTTCAAGATCCTCGCCAAACTCAACGAATAAATCCTCGCCCTCGGCTCGCATTGATTTTGGCGGGCTCGTACACTCGGTCGATCTGCTCTTTTCAAGGTTGACCGCCTAGTGTTCGCTCGTCTTTTTGCCCTGCCCAGCCTTTTCCTCGTCTGCCTGATGGCGCTGCTGCCGGTCATGCCGGCCCAGGCCGTCGGTTTACCGAGCTTGCTCAACAGCTCGGCGAAAACCCAGCCCGAGGCGCAAGAACCCCTCGGGCAATCCCTCGACGAAGTCATCAAGTCACTGGAGAACGATCAGCAACGCAGCAAATTGCTGGCCGACTTGAAGAAGCTGCGCGACGCCACCAAAAAAGCCCAACCGGCTGCCGAAGAAGGCGTGTTGGGCCTGATTGGCGGCACGCTGGCCAATTTTGAAAAACAATTCTCCGGCGCTGACAGCCCACTCACACGCTGGTCCGACGAGTTTGATCTGGCCAAGGAAGAACTGGCGGGGTTGGTGTTGCCGGCCAATGAATGGCTGCCGATCATCTTTGGCTTCGCCATGATTTTGATGGTGTGGAGCCTGCTGGCCGCCGCGCTGATCTGGCTCGGTCACCGGGTACGGATGCGCTTCGGCCTGACCGAAGAATTACCGCAGCACCCCAAGGCCCTCGACATGTTGCGCTTTGCCCTGCGCAAACTCGGCCCTTGGCTGATCGCCCTGGTGATGACCGTCTACATGACCTACGCCCTGCCCTCGTCATTGGGCAAAAGCCTGGCGATGGTGCTGGCCTATGCGCTGGTGGTCGGCACGTGTTTTTCGGCGATCTGCGTGATCGCCTTTTCCTTGCTCGACGGGCCACACCGCCACCGCGCCTTGTACATCCTGCGGCATCAGGCCTTTCGGCCGCTGTGGCTGATCGGCAGTTTTGCCGCGTTCGGCGAAGCCTTGAACGACCCGCGACTGGTCGCCAGCCTCGGCAGCCATTTGGCGCACACCGCCGCCACCATCGCCAACGTGCTGGCTGCGCTGTCTACCGGGTTGTTCATCCTGCGCTTCCGACGCCCCATCGCCCACTTGATCCGCAACCAACCGCTGTCACGGCGCCTGACCCGCCGCGCACTCAGCGACACCATCGAAATTCTCGGCACCTTCTGGTACATGCCGGCGCTGGTGCTGGTGGCCATCTCGCTGTTCGCCACGTTCGTTTCCGCCGGCGACACCAGCACCGCGTTGCGCCAATCGCTGATCTGCACCGTGCTGCTGGTGTTGTGCATGGTCATCAACGGGCTGGTGCGCCGGCACGCACTGAAACCGCAACGTGGCGTGAAGCGTCATGCCCTGTATTCCGAACGCCTGAAAAGCTTCTTCTATACCCTCGCCCACTTGCTGGTGTGGCTGGCGTTCATCGAACTTGGCCTGCGGGTCTGGGGCATGTCGCTGATTGCGTTCACCGAAGGCGAAGGCCATGAAGTCAGCGTCAAACTGTTCAGCCTCGGCGGCACACTGATTTTTGCCTGGCTGATCTGGATCCTCAGCGACACCGCCGTGCACCACGCCCTCACCCGCTCGCGTAAAGGCCAGGCCAACGCCCGTGCGCAGACGATGATGCCGCTGATCCGCAACGTGCTGTTCGTGGCGATTTTCATCGTTGCGCTGATCGTCGCCCTGGCGAACATGGGCATGAACGTCACGCCACTGCTGGCCGGTGCCGGCGTGATCGGCCTGGCCATCGGTTTCGGCGCACAATCGTTGGTCGCGGACCTGATCACCGGGCTGTTCATCATCATCGAGGACTCCCTGGCCATCGACGACTACGTGGATGTCGGCGGCCACCTCGGCACTGTCGAAGGCCTGACCATTCGTACCGTGCGCCTGCGGGACATCGACGGCATCGTCCACACCATCCCGTTCAGTGAAATCAAAAGCATCAAGAACTACTCGCGAGAGTTCGGCTACGCGATCTTTCGCGTGGCGATCCCCTCGAACATGGACATCGATAACGCGATCAAACTGATGCGTGACGTCGGCCAGAAGATGCGCGCCGATCCACTGCAACGACGCAACATCTGGTCGCCGCTGGAGATTCAAGGGGTCGAGAGTTTCGAGTCAGGCAACGCGATTCTGCGGGCCCGCTTCAAGACCGCGCCGATCAAGCAGTGGGAAGTTTCCCGGGCGTTCAACCTGTCCTTGAAACGGCACCTGGATGAAGCCGGGCTCGATCTGGCGACACCGCGCATGAGTGTGCAAGTGGTCACGGCGGGTGGCGGCCCAATAGCCGATTAACCCTTGGCCACCTGTGGGAGCGAGCCTGCTCGCGATAGACGCACAGGCACCGCGCTCATTCAGACAGCACACGTAATCGTTCACGACCATCGCGAGCAGGCTCGCTCCCACAGGATCTGCGGCCAATCGCAAGACCGGCGTTATCTAACAAATCGCAGGCAAAAAAAATCCCCGAACCAGTCGGGGATTTTTTATGTTCGATCAATCAGCCCGGGGGCGGATCAATCTTCGCGATAGCGACGCAGCTTCAACTGCTTACCGGCAACGCGAGTGTCCTTCAGCTTGGTCAGCAGACGCTCCAGACCATCTTCCGGCAGCTCGACGAGGCTGAAGCTGTCACGCACCTGGATGCGACCGATGGCTTCACGCGCCAGACCACCTTCGTTGAGGATGGCGCCCAGCAGGTTTTTCGCCGCGATACCGTCACGCGCGCCCAGCGCGGTACGGCAACGGGCACGACCTTCGGCCAATGGAACCGGAGCACGACGCTCACGATCACCACGGTCCGGACGATCACCGGTGCGCTCTGGACGATCGCCACGCGGTGCGTTGTTCGGCACCAGTGGACGTTCTTTCTCGATTGCAGCCAGGGTCAGCGCCTGAGCGTTGGTCGCCTTGCGCAGCAGGGCAGCAGCCAGTGCACGCGGCGTGCAACCGATATCGGCAGTCAGGCGATCCAGCAGATCACCGTGAGTCGATTCGGCATCGCCAACCAGCGGCGACAGGCTGTTGGTCAGTTTCTTGATGCGGGCATCGAGAACAGCCTGAGCGTCCGGCAGGCGAACTTCGGCAACTTTCTGACCGGTTACACGCTCGATCACTTGCAGCATGCGGCGCTCACGCGGAGTCACCAGCAGCAGTGCACGACCTTCGCGACCGGCACGGCCAGTACGGCCGATACGGTGAACGTAGGATTCCGGATCGTACGGCATGTCAACGTTGAACACGTGAGTGATGCGCGGAACGTCCAGGCCACGAGCGGCAACGTCGGTCGCCACAACGATGTCCAGACGGCCATCCTTGAGGGAGTCGATCACGCGCTCACGCTGGTTCTGGGCAATGTCACCGTTCAGCGCAGCGGCTTTGTAGCCTTTGGCTTCCAGGGCGCTGGCCAGGTCCAGGGTCGCTTGCTTGGTGCGCACGAACATGATCAGGGCGTCGAAGTCTTCGACTTCCAGCAGGCTCAATACAGCCGAGGTCTTCTGGTCAGCGTGAACCAACAGGTGAGCCTGTTCGATCGCGGTAACGGTCTGAGTCTTGGTCTGGATCTTCACGTGTTGCGGATCGCGCAGGTGGCGTTCGGCAATGGCACGGATCGACTGTGGCAGGGTGGCCGAGAACAATACGGTCTGACGGGTTGGAGGCAGCGCCTTGAAGATGACTTCGAGGTCGTCCATGAAACCCAGTTTGAGCATTTCGTCGGCTTCGTCGAGAACCAGGTGGTTCACGGTCGACAGGACTTTTTCGTCGCGACGCAGGTGGTCGCACAGACGGCCCGGAGTGGCGACAACGATCTGTGCGCCATTACGGATTGCTTTCAGTTGTGGACCCATAGGGGCGCCGCCGTAAACGGCCACAACGGTAACGCCTGGCATTTGCTTGGCGTAGGTTTCGAAAGCGGTTGCTACTTGCAGCGCCAACTCACGGGTTGGCGCCAGGATCAGGGCTTGCGGCTCGCGCTTGGCAGGATCGATGCAGTGCAGGATAGGCAGGGCGAACGCAGCGGTTTTACCCGTACCGGTTTGCGCCTGACCAATCATGTCCTGGCCGGCCATGATGATCGGGATCGATTGCTGCTGAATAGCCGAAGGCTCTTCGTAGCCAGTCGCAATGACGGCTGCAAGGATATTCGGATTAAGATTAAAAGCGGCGAAGCCGCCGGTTTCCTGGGTCATGGGTCTGCCTCTAAGTGCATCCGCAAAGACCCATGCTCCAAAGCTGCGCATGCCGTGTAAGACTCAAGAGTCGCCCTGGCTGCTTTGTCGGCGGGGATTTGCGAAAACGAATGAATGAAAAAGATTCGTCAAGGGAGAGTCCGCTGTGCGGACGTGCAGCCGAAGCTGACTTCGGGGAATTGCGCTACCTAAACGCGGCCCGGTTAAAGGCCGGCGCGCACTATACCGGAATTCGCCCAAAAAGGGAGCATTATTTGTCGGAAAACTGACGGATACACCGTTGTGTCACAGGCTTTGCGGATAATCGTGCGACGGTCTATTTTTCAAAGGCCCGGCCCTGCTGGGGATGGCGCTAAAACGGTTCACCGTTGTGACTCGGACCTGCGGCCTCGCCTACCCCCTAAAACCCCTTCCCGTCCGAGGAATTGTTCGATGAATCAACCTGTTACCAGCCGTGTGACCTGCGAAAGGCGTGGCCATGTCCTGTTGATCGGCCTGGATCGGGTGGCCAAGCGCAATGCCTTCGACCTCGACCTGCTCAACGCACTCAGTCTGGCCTACGGCGAGTTCGAGGCTGACAGCGAAGCGCGGGTGGCGGTGGTGTTCGGCCATGGCGAGCATTTCACCGCCGGGCTTGACCTGGTCAGCGCCAGTTCGGCCCTGGCCGAGGGCTGGCAGGCACCGCCCGGCGGTTGCGATCCGTGGGGCGTGTTCGCGGGTCCACGAGTCAGCAAACCGGTGATCGTCGCCGCGCAAGGTTATTGCCTGACCATCGGTATCGAGCTGATGCTCGCCGCCGACATCAACCTCTGCGCCAGTAACACCCGGTTTGCCCAGAAAGAAGTGCAGCGCGGGATTTTCCCGTTCGGCGGGGCCACATTGCGCCTGCATCAAGTCGCTGGCTGGGGCAATGCGATGCGCTGGCTGCTGACCGGGGATGAATTCGATGCGCACGACGCGTTGCATCTGGGGTTGGTGCAGGAAGTCATGGCCAGCGAGGATTTGCTGCCCCGGGCAATTGAGCTGGCGGAGCGGATTGCCCGGCAGGCGCCGCTGGGGGTACAGGCGACGTTGATGTCTGCGCGACAGGCGCGTTATGAGGGCGAAACATCCGCGGCGCTGGGGTTGCCGCCGCTGGTGAAGAAGTTGTTGGCGAGTGAGGATGCGAAGGAAGGCGTGCGGTCGATGGTTGAGAAGCGGCCGGGCATTTTCAAAGGGGTTTGAGGTTTGTGGCGAGGCGGATATTGTCTTCGCGGGCAAGCCTCGCTCCTACAAGGTCGTTGCAACCTGTAGGAGCGAGCGGTGCGACGATTCGACTTGCCCGCGAAAGGGCCATCACAGGCGCCGAATCAAGTAGCCGGGCGAATCGCCTTGATCAACGACTGCAACGAATACCCCAACCGTGGCGCCAGCCCTTCGGCCCGCGCAACCAACCCATCCATGTCCAGTTCCTGATCCAGTTCCGACGGCACGAGCAGAATCACGTTGCCCTCCTTCACCGGCAGCTCCCAGTAATGCCGGTGATAGAGCCCACGCAACAGCGCCGCGCCCAACGGCTTGCCATCATCGGTGGCCCACTGGTTGATCACCAGCCAGCCGCCCGGATTCAGGCGTTTCTGACAGTTTTCCAGAAAGCTCCAGGCCAGATGCCCGACGCCCGGCCCGACATCGGTATAAAGGTCGACGAAAATCAGGTCGGCCGGCTCGGCGGTATCGAGCAGTTCCAGCGCATCGCCGACACGGATGTACAGCCGCGGGTCGTCATCCAGCCCCAGGTATTCGATGGCCAGGCGCGGCACGTCGGGCCGCAGCTCGATGGCTTCGACATCTTCCAGCGGCAAGAACTTCAGGCAAGCCTGAGTCAGCGTGCCGGCACCGAGGCCGAGGAACAGCGCGCTTTCCGGTTGCTCGTGGCACAACGCGCCAATCAGCATGGCACGGGTGTAATCGTATTCGAGCCAGCTCGGGTCGGCAGTGAACACGCAGCTCTGTTCGATGGCATCACCGAACTCGAGAAAACGGTAATCGGCCACTTCCAGCACGCGAATCACGCCGAACTCGTCCTGTACCTCGGCGAGCAGATGCTCGACGCGCTCCTCAGTCATTTCGTCTCCAGATCGTCACCGGGCCCGGCAACGCAATGCACCGCAACATCAGGCGGCAAAAGCGCGATTGTCCGCGAAGCGACGGGAACAGGTCACGCACTAATTTGCTGATAACATGAACGTCCGAGCGTAAAACAACCGAGACCGTGATGAGCCAACCCTGGAGCCCTGACAGCTGGCGCGCCCTGCCGATCCAGCAACAACCCCACTACCCCGACGCGGCGCATTTGCTGCACGTCGAGCAAACCCTGGCGAGTTATCCGCCGCTGGTGTTTGCCGGTGAAGCCCGGGAGTTGCGACGTCAGTTTGCCGAAGTGACCCAGGGCCGCGCATTTCTGTTGCAGGGCGGCGATTGCGCCGAAAGCTTCGCCGAGTTCTCTGCCGCGAAAATCCGCGACACCTTTAAAGTGCTGTTGCAAATGGCCATCGTCATGACCTTCGCCGCGGGCTGCCCGGTGGTCAAGGTCGGGCGCATGGCCGGTCAGTTCGCCAAACCGCGTTCGGCCAACGACGAAACCATCGACGGCGTGACCCTGCCCGCCTACCGTGGCGACATCGTCAACGGCATCGGCTTCGACGAAAAAAGCCGTGTGCCGGACCCGGAGCGTCTGCTCCAGTCCTATCACCAGTCCACCGCGACCCTGAACCTGCTGCGCGCCTTCGCCCAGGGCGGCTTTGCCGACCTGCATCAGGTGCACAAGTGGAACCTGGACTTCATCGCCAACTCGGCGCTGGCGGAAAAATACAGCCACCTCGCCGATCGCATCGATGAAACCCTGGCGTTCATGCGCGCCTGCGGCATGGACAGCTCGCCACAACTGCGCGAAACCAGTTTCTTCACCGCCCACGAAGCGCTGCTGCTGAACTACGAAGAAGCCTTCGTGCGTCGCGACAGCCTGACCAACGACTACTACGATTGCTCGGCGCACATGTTGTGGATCGGCGACCGCACCCGTCAGCTCGACGGCGCTCATGTCGAATTCCTGCGTGGGGTGAACAACCCGATCGGGGTCAAGGTTGGTCCGAGCATGAACCCGGAAGACTTGATTCGCCTGATCGACGTGCTCAACCCGGACAACGATCCAGGTCGCTTGAACCTGATCGCACGGATGGGCGCGAACAAGGTTGGCGATCATTTGCCGCAACTGATCCGCGCGGTGCAGCGTGAAGGCAAGCAAGTGCTTTGGAGTTCCGATCCGATGCACGGCAACACCATCAAGGCCAGCAGCGGCTACAAGACCCGCGACTTTGCGCAGATTCTTGGCGAGGTGAAGCAGTTCTTCCAGGTGCACGAAGCGGAAGGCACCTATGCCGGCGGCATTCACATCGAGATGACCGGGCAGAATGTTACCGAGTGCATTGGTGGTGCGCGACCGATCACCGAGGACGGGTTGTCGGATCGGTATCACACCCATTGTGACCCGCGGATGAATGCGGATCAGTCGCTGGAGTTGGCGTTCCTTATTGCCGAAACCCTGAAACAAGTCCGTCGGTAAACCGTGTCGCTGCCTTCGCGGGCAAGCCTCGCTCCTACAAGGGATCGCGAACCCCTGTAGGAGCGAGCGGTGCGGCGATCCGACTTGCCCGCGAAGGCGTCAGCTCAGTCACCCTCAATCTGAGCCAATGCCACCCGCAACCGCCCCGCACTCGCCCGCGGGCAATTCAACTGCACCCGCTCCAACCCCAGCCAATCCGCCATCCGCCGCAAATTCACCGCCAACGCCAGCATCCCTTCCTCATCCAGCCCCGGCTCTTCCTCATGCACGGCATGCACCGCCAACCGCCCCAACGCCCGCTCCGCACGCAAATCCACTCGCGCAGCAATCCGCTCGTTGTATAAAAACGGCAACACGTAATAGCCGTAGACCCGCTTGTCCGGCGGCGTATAAATCTCCAGCCGATAGCGAAAATCGAACAAACGCTCGGTACGACTGCGCTCCCAGATCAGCGAATCGAAGGGTGACAGCAAGGCACTGGCCTCAACCTTGCGCGGCACTTTCGGCTCTGGCAAACAAAAGCCCGGTTGCCGCCAACCCTGAACTTCACAGGTCAGCAACTCCCCGGCTTCCACCAGCTCCGCAAGGCGCGGACGCGCATCACCCGGGCTGAGCCGGAAGTAATCGCGCAGGTCCTTTTCCGTCGCCACACCCAAGGCATTCGCGGCGTGCAACAACAGCCCGCGCTGGGCCTCGTCCTCCGCGAGCAACGGCTGCTGCAGAATCGCCGAAGGAATCACCCGCTCCGGCAAATCATAGAGCCGCTCGAATCCACGCCGCCCGGCCACGGTCACTTCCCCGGCGGCGAACAACCATTCCAGCGCATGCTTTTCCGCGCTCCAGTCCCACCATGGTCCTGCCCGCTCCTGACGGGTCGAAAGGCTGCCAGCGCCCAGCGCGCCGAGCTCTTCAACCGAGGCCAGCACCCGCCGGACAGTGTCCTGTTGCTCACGCCCGAAACGTGCCAGCTGCTGATAGATATCTTCGCCACGACTCGCGCGCCGCATGCGCCAGCGCATCAACGGGTACATCGACAGCGGCAGCAACGAGGCTTCATGCCCCCAGTATTCGAACAGCGTACGTCGCCGGCCCGAACTCCAGGCAGCCTGGTCGAGCAAGTCGGATGAGTAATTGCCGAGGCGGGAAAACAAGGGAAGGTAGTGCGAACGCACCAACGCATTGACCGAATCGATCTGCAAGATGCCCAGCCGCTCGATCAGGCGATTGAGCTGCACCGCTTTGATCGCCGCTGGCGGCTGGCGCCCGTTGAATCCTTGGGCGGCCAGCGCCAGGCGTCGAGCCTGTTTGATGGAAAAGGACAGCGTTGCGGGCATGAGCATCTCCTTGTCTGCTCGCAACCTACCTCACCGGGAGACGGTTTGTGTAGTTGTGGCTTACTCATTTGTGCATCGGGTCATCCCAGAATGGGCGCACGGTTTCGTGCTCGACATCTGCACGACTGAGCCCGATGTCCTTCAACGCTTCGTCGCTCATGCCCGCCAACAACTCGCGCTCACGGTGCAATTCGTACCAGCGACTGATCTTGTGCAGTAAATCCGAGACGACGTGGATGGAATGTTTCTCTACCTCGACATAACCTTTTTGACCTTTCATCTTGTTGCCCTCCGTTTGGGATGGCTCAAGTGTCACGCCGGAGCTAAGATCAATCCAACGAATGTTTCTTATGCAATACATCTCGGAGATTGATGTATGTCCGCCTTCCCAAGTATCGACACCGAAGTGCTGCGCACCTTTGTGGCCATCGCCGATCAGGGCGGTTTCACCCGCGCAGGGGAGCTGGTCAACCGCACGCAATCCGCCGTCAGCATGCAAATGAAGCGGCTGGAAGAGGACGTGTTGCAGCGCCAACTGTTCCAGCGCGACGGCCGCCAGGTGCGGCTGACCGCTGAAGGCCAGGTGCTGCTGGGTTACGCCCGGCGCATCCTCAAGTTGCACAGCGAGGTGTTCAACACCCTGCGCGAGCCGCACATGGTCGGCACGGTGCGGATCGGCACGCCGGACGATTACGTGATGCGTTTCCTGCCGGGGATTCTGCGGCGATTCGCCCAGTCATATCCGCTGATCCAGATCGAGGTGCACTGCGAATCATCAAAACAATTGCTGCTACGCCAGGATCTGGATTTATCCATCGTTACCCGCGAGCCGGGCAACGAGATCGGTCAGTTGCTGCGCAAGGAACGTTTCGTCTGGGCCGAGGCACAATGCTACAGCGCCCACGAGCAGACACCGTTGCCGCTGGCGATGTTCAACAGTGATTGTTTCTGCAGGCTGTGGGCCTGCAATGCGCTGGACGCGATGGGTCGCGACTACCGCGTTGCCTACAACAGCTCAAGCCTGTCGGCGATCATGGCGGTGGTCAGCGCCGGCCTGGCCGTCACCGCACAACTGGAAAGCCTGATCACCCCGGACATGCGCATTCTCGGTGACGCCGAAGACCTGCCCTTGCTGCCTGAAGCCAGCATCATGCTGGTGCGCAACCTGCACAATCCGTCACCGATTACCGAATGCCTGGCCGAACACATCGTCGACGGCTTCAAACTTTAAACGCGAGCATCACCGCGCACAGCACCAGGAAGCCACAGAATAGCCCGCGCAGGAGGCGCTCCGGCATGGCGTGGGCGATCTTCACGCCCCAACTGATGCTCAGCAGTCCACCCACGGCCAACGGCACGCCGATCATCCAGTCCACTTGATGATGCACGGCATAGGTGACCAGCGTGACGCCCGTGCTGGGTAATGCCAGTGCCAGCGACAACCCTTGGGCCACCACCTGGCTGGTGCCGAACAGGCTAGTCAGCACCGGCGTTGCCACCACCGCCCCGCCCACGCCAAACAATCCGCCCATGGTCCCGGACGCCGCGCCGAGCACACCCAGCCATGGCCAGGCGTAATTCATCTGCGAAGAAGCCGGCGCATTGGCGTAGAACATTCGCAACAGGTTGTAGGCCGACAACGCGATCAAGAAGGCGACAAATCCGATGCGCATGGTTTGCGCATCAATGCCCACCGCCCAGATGGAGCCGATCCAGGCAAAGCAAAAACCCATTGAGGCCAGCGGCAGCGCGTGACGCATTTCGATTTTGTTGCGCTGGTGATAACGCCATAGCGCCAGCATCACGTTAGGGACGACCATCACCAGCGCGGTGCCCTGGGCAATTTGCTGATCAAGACCGAACAACACGCCGAGCAACGGAATCGCGATCAGACCGCCGCCGATGCCAAACAAGCCGCCGAGGGTTCCCAGGGCTGCGCCAAATACCAGGTACATCAAAAACTCGATCACGGCCGATTTCCTTTTATCTCAGGCCATTCATCCTACGCAGTCGGCGCTGGCGGGGAAACGCACAGCAACGCACAATGGCTGTGCCAACTTCGCATAGGCATTGATACGCCATGAACCCTAATCAATTGACCGAACAACTCGGGCTGTTCCTCGATGTGCTGGAAACCGGCAGCTTTTCCGCTGCCTCTCGCCGTCATCCACTGACCCCTTCGGCCGTGGCGCGGCGCATCGATAGCCTGGAAAGCGCGGTCGGCAGCCAGTTGTTCATTCGCAGCACCCATGCCGTCCGCGCGACCCCGGCCGGCGTGGCGTTTGCCGAGCGTGCGCGGCGGATCGTGGCGGAATTGCAACTGGCCCGCGCCGAGGCAGTGTCCCTGAGCAGTGCGCCGGAAGGCTTGATCCGGATCGACGCGCCCGCCGCGTTCGGCCGACGGCATCTGGCGCCGGTGATCGCTGATTTTCTGATGCTCTACCCCGGCCTCGACGTGCAACTGCACCTGATCGACAGTTTTGTCGACATGCAGGGTTTGAACCTGGGCAAGGTCGACCTTGTGCTGCGCGCCGGGCAAATGGCCGATACCCGACTGGTGGCCACACCACTGGCGAGCATGGTGCGCATCGCCTGCGCCAGCCCCGCATACCTGCAACGCCGAGGCGTGCCGACCGACCCGGCGCAGTTGAGTGATCACGACGGTCTCGACTGGGATGGCCTGGCGCCGCCATTTGCCTGGCGTTTCGAGCAAAACGCAGAAATGCATTTGCATCGTCCCGGGCGCATCCGCATGAGCGCCAACAATGCCGAGGCGCTGGTCTGCGGTGCGCTGGCCGGGCTCGGTATCGCGCACTTGCCGACTTGGTTGACCAGCGAATACCTGTTGCGCGGTGAACTGCTGCCGCTGTTCTGTGAACACGGCCTGCCACCGCCGGAAACCACCGGCATCTATGCATTGCGCCTGGAGCAGCAACCCAACCCGAGGAGTCGTTTATTGCTGGAGTACCTGAAAGTCCGCTTCAGCCCTGTACCGCCATGGGATCTGGCGCTGCGAACCAATCTGGACCGGCACTAGGTCAGAATTATCTGGCGCATTAAAGATTCGCCCGCTAGATTCATGAAGATCACTGATCAAGGCTTTGAGATGAACACCGAACGCGACACCACGGATAACTGCGACGACCTGCTGCTGGACAACCAGGCCTGCTTCGCCCTGCATTCCACTTCACTGCTGATGACCAAGGTCTACAAGCCGCTGCTGCAAGCGCTGGGCCTGACCTATCCGCAGTACCTGGCGATGATGGTGTTGTGGGAACGGGACGGTTTGACCGTAGGCGAAATCAGCACGCGCTTGCTGACCGATCCCGGCTCGTTGACCCCGTTGCTCAAGCGCCTGGAAGTCGAAGGCTTGCTCAGCCGCACTCGCAGCCGCGAGGACGAGCGAGTGGTGATTGTCGAGCTGACTGAACAGGGCCGCGCGTTGCGGGACAAGGCGCGCGGCGTGCCCCAGTGCATCCTCGGCGCCAGCGGCATGACGCTTGAGCGGTTGCAAAAACTGCAAGCGGAGCTGCAAGTGCTGCGTAGCAATCTGCAGGACAGCCTTTAAGCGATCACCTGATAGATCGCGTTATCGTTCTTCGCGGGCAAGCCTCGCTCCTACAGGTCATGTGCGGTCTGTAGGAGCGAGGCTTGCCCGCGAAAGCATCCTCGACGCCACAAAAAAATTCCTGCCTGTTACTCCCACACCAAAGCCTCTACATCAAGCCTCTCCCCGCCGAATGCATACCCTGCGCATGCTTTCAGGGAAACTTTTTAAAAATTTATCTTGCGCGCCAAATATTAGCGCGATACATTTATCTCGCACTTACTTAGCGCGCAAACATTTAGCGCAAACCATACAAACCTGAAACGAGGCCTACATCATGCAAACTCTCTACACCGCAATCGCAACCTCCACTGGCGGCCGTGACGGTCGTGCGGTTTCCAGCGACAACATCCTCGACGTCAAACTCGCGACCCCGAAAGAACTCGGCGGTGCTGGCGGCGCGGCCACTAACCCGGAACAACTGTTCGCTGCCGGTTACTCGGCCTGCTTCATCGGCGCGCTGAAATTCGTTGCCAGCCAGACCAAACGCAGCATCCCGGCCGACGCCTCGATCACTGCCCACGTCGGCATCGGCCAGATTCCTGGCGGCTTCGGTCTGGACATCGACCTGCACATCAGCCTTCCGGGTCTTGAACAAGCCGATGCGCAAACCCTGGTCGACGCGGCCCACCAGGTCTGCCCGTACTCCAACGCCACCCGCGGCAACGTCGAAGTGCGCCTGCACGTGACTGTCTAACCGTCGACTCCAAGACCGAACAGGAAACCAACATGAACACTTTCAGCAAAGTCTTGACCGGTACCCTTCTCGCCCTGTCCATCCACAGCGCATTCGCGGGCGAGGGGGTTGAACACAACACCCAGGCGTTCCTCGATGTCCTGAATGCCGGCACCGGCAAACCGATGGAACAGCTTTCACCGAAAGATGCCCGGGCCATTTTGGTCGGCGCGCAAGCCGGGGTGAAACTGACGCTGCCAAAAGCGGACGTCAGCCAGAAGACCATTCAAGTCGACGGCCAACCGCTCAGCCTGACCATCGTCCGGCCGGCCGGGGTCAAAGGCGAGCTGCCGGTGTTCATGTTCTTCCACGGCGGCGGCTGGGTGCTGGGGGACTTCCCGACCCACGAGCGGCTGGTTCGGGATCTGGTCACGGGTTCGGGGGCAGCGGCGGTGTTCGTCAACTACACCCCTTCGCCGGAAGCGCATTACCCGGTGGCGATCAACCAGGCTTACGCGGCCACTAAATGGGTGGCCGAGCACGGCAAAGAGATCAACGTCGATGGCAAGCGACTGGCCGTGGCCGGTAACAGTGTCGGCGGCAACATGGCGGCCGTGGTTGCGCTGATGGCCAAAGACAAAGGCACCCCGGCGATCAAGTTCCAGGTGCTGTTGTGGCCGGTGACCGACGCCAGCTTTGAAACGGCGTCTTACAACCAGTTTGCCGAGGGGCACTTCCTCACCAAAAACATGATGAAGTGGTTCTGGGACAACTACACCACCGACGCCAAGCAACGTAACGAGATCTACGCTTCACCGCTGCGGGCGACCACCGCACAACTCAAGGGCCTGCCACCTGCGCTGGTGCAGACGGCCGGGGCTGATGTGCTGCGCGATGAGGGTGAAGCCTATGCGCGCAAACTGGATGAGGCGGGTGTGCCGGTCACGGCGGTGCGTTACAACGGCATGATTCACGATTACGGTTTGCTGAACGTAGTGAGCCAGGTGCCAGCGGTTCGCTCCGCAATGCTGCAAGCGTCCGAAGAACTGAAGCAACACCTGAAGAAATAACACCGCCCCCCCCCTGTAGGAGCGAGGCTTGCCCGCGAAGGCGTCATGTCAGTCAACATCATTGTTGAAT